>JAJYQO010000054.1 GCA_021794575.1 Pseudomonadota bacterium
CAGATTGTGCAATTCGAACCTTCCTACCTGGCAGAGCAGCGTGTAGGCCACCGCGAGATTGAAGCTGCCCCACAGCACATTCACCCGAGACGAGGACAGCCCTTTGCCCGGTGGCTTGGCGAAAGGACTCTGAAATGACCGCCCCATTTGGCCGCTCACCAGATGGGGAATTGCATTGGCGAAAAAGACCCCGCCGAAGAAGTACGACACTAAGTGGGTCCAGACCACGGGAAAGCTCCTGCGGTTGTTGGGAAGGCGATTGTGATCCTGCTCCTGTTTTGCGGATCTCCAGTTGACTGCAGCTGATTTGTAACCAGAGATCCAGCCGATGCGTGCGTCCGCGGACTAGACTGCCGGCCGGTTTCCGCGAGGACTGTCGCCATGTTCATGCCGTGTTTTCCGCGCCGGGTGCGCCGGTCGTGCGCGCTGGCCGCACTGCTGCTGGCGGCCGGCGCCGTCCTGACCTCGGCGCCGCTGGCGCGCGCGCAGGATCGCGCCGGCAGCCGCTCCGCGGCGGCAGCGCGTTTCGACGTGCACGACAGCGCGCGCGGCCAGCGCGCGGGCATCGCCAGCGAGATCGGCACGCTGGGCGGTGTGCCCTTTCGCATCGACGTGCCCCGGCCCTGGAACGGCACACTGGTGGTGTACTACCACGGCTACTCGCTGCAGCCGGTGCGCTACGCGCCGGATACGCCGATGCCGTGGCTGCGGCCGGTGCTGGCGCGCGGCGACGCAGTGATCCAGTCGGCCTATGCGGACACCGGCTGGGCGCTGCGCAGCGCACTGGCCGACACCGCGCAGCTGCGCGCCTATTTCATCGCCACCCGCGGCCGGCCGCGGCAGAGCCTGTTGCTGGGCTCCTCGATGGGCGGCGCGCTCACCGCGCTCACCATCGAAAGCGATCCCGGCAACTACCAGGGCGCGCTGGTGCTGTGCGGGGCGCTGGCGCCGAGCTGGGAACTGATCCAGCGCGCCTTCATCCTGCGCGCCGCGTTCGACTACTACTTTCCCGGCATCTTCGGCGCGCTCGATCCGGTACCGGCCGACTATGCGCAGACACCGGAAATCGACCAGCGCATCGCCGCCGCCTTCGCTGCGCACCCGCACCGCTTTGCCGACCTGCGCGCGCTGTGGGGCGTGGGCAACGCCAGGAATCTGCCCGATGTGATCGCCTTCGCCACTGCGCTGATCCAGCGCGCGCAGCAGCAGGCCGGCGGCAATCCCTTCGGCAATACCGAGTACGTGTACACCGGCACCCGCGACGATGCCGCGCTCAACGCCGGGGTGCATCGCTACCGCGCCGATCCCGCCGCCGCCGCGTTTCTGATGCGCTACTACACGCCCAGCGGCCGCCTGCTGCGGCCCATGCTGGAACTGCACGACCTCGGCGATCCGCTGGTGTCGGCCAGCAGCGTGTTCGCCTACGCCGAGCGCGTGCAGCGCGCCGGTCATGCACGCAATTTCGTGATGCAGTACGTGCTCGCCGCGGGCCACTGCGTATTCACTCCCACGCAGGTGGGCGCGGCCTTCGACGAGCTGACGCGCTGGATCGACCACGGCACGCGGCCGGTGCCGGGTGCGCTGCCGGCATCTAGTGCGCGGTCCGCCGCGCGCTGATTGCACTATGCGTAGGCGTGCACGATGGCGCGGTAATGGCGCGGGCGCCGCTGGCGCGCGCCGGAAGCGAACAGATGCAGGCGTCGCAGCGCTTCCTGCCGATGATAGGACGGCGGTGCGGAACCGCGCCCCGCGTGCGCAGTCGGGCGCGCGGCAGCGGGATTCAGTTTGCGCCTGACCGCCCGGCGCCGGTGGCGGCACGCGTCAGGCGGTCGCGCACGCCGGCCCACGCGGGCGTGTCCGGCACGCGCTCGGCCAGAATCACGCGCGCGCCGCGTGCGTCCAGCTCGCGCAGCGCGGCGTACAGCGCCCGCGCGTAGCCGGCGGCATCGCCCGGCAGGCGCAGGCCGCGCGCGGCGTCCACCGTCAGGCTGTGCGTCAGCAGCAGCGTGCCGTCCTCGCCGCGGCGCCGGCGCAGTGCCGGCGCGTCCAGCAGCGCCAGCGGCGTGCGCGGAGCGTAGTGCGCAGGCAGGCTGCCGGAGACGCGCGGCGCATCGTCCGCGACGCCCGCGGCCAGCGGGCCACCCAGCGTGCGCTCCAGCATGGCGCGGGTGATGGCGCCCGGGCGCAGGATGCGCGGCGCGCCGGCGCTCAGATCGACGATGGTCGACTCGATGCCGACCGCGCAGGGCCCGCCGTCCAGCACGCAGGGCACGGCGTCGCCGAATTCGGCGCGCACGTGCTCGGCGCGGGTCGGGCTGATGCGGCCGAAGCGGTTGGCCGAGGGCGCCGCCAGCGCGCCGCCGAAGGCGGCCAGCACCGCGCGCGCCAGCGGATGCGCCGGCATGCGCAGCGCCACCGTGTCCTGGCCGCCGGTGACGGCATCCGGCACCCGCGCGGCGCGCGGCAGCACCAGCGTCAGCGGTCCGGGCCAGTAGCGTGCGGCCAGCGTGCGCGCGGCAGCGGGCACCACGCGCGCCCAGTCGTCCAGTTGCGCGGCATCGCCCAAGTGCACGATCAGCGGATGGTCGGGCGGGCGCCGCTTCAGCGCGAAGATGCGCGCGACAGCCTCCGCATTGGCGGCATCGCCGGCCAGGCCGTACACGGTCTCGGTGGGCAGGCCGATCACCTGGCCCGCGCGCAGCGCGGCGACCGCCTCGGCCACGCCGCAGGGCGCGCCGGCACTCATGCCGCCGCCGGTCCCGCGTCGAGATAGGTGTAGCCGTCGATGCCGTCCTGCAGCGCGGTCAGCAGCGGCGCCGCCTGCGCCGCCTCCAGGCCGGCGTCGGCAAGGCGCTCGCGCCAGGTCGCGCGCAGCGCGTCGAGGTCGTAGCCGACGTATTCGAGCATCAGCGCGGCGCTGTCGCCGCGGCGCTGATGGCTGAGTGCGATGCGGCCCGCGGCATCCACCTGCACGTTCACCGCGTCGGTGTCGCCGAACAGGTTGTGGATGTCGCCCAGCGTCTCCTGGTAGGCGCCGACCAGGAACACGCCCAGCAGGTAGGGGACGCCCTCCACGGGCGCGTGCAGCGGCAGGCTGACGTCGACGCCGCCGGCGTCCACGTAGTGGTCGATGCGGCCGTCGGAATCGCAGGTGAGATCGGCGATCACGCCGCGCCGCTCGGGTTTCTGCTCGAGCCCGGCGATCGGCACGATCGGGAAGATCTGGTCGATGGCCCACACGTCCGGGATCGATTCGAACACCGAGAAGTTGACGAAGTACTTGTCCACCAGCTTCTCGTCCAGCTCGTCCAGCAGCGCGCGCTGGGCGCGTTCGTGCGCGTCGAGCCGGTGCCGCACGGCGTGCGCCAGTGCATGGAACAGGTCGTCCAGATGGGCGCGCTGCGCCAGGTCGAGCTGGCCCAGCGCGAACAGCGCCAGGCCTTCGGCATGGTGCTGCTGCGCCTCCAGATACAGCTCGGTGGGCGGGCGGCGGTCGAGTTCCGCATGCAGGGCGTGCAGGTGGCGCAGCACCGGTGGCGCGTCGGCCGCCGGTGCCGCGCGCGCGCCGCGCGGGGCCGGCTCCACCTCGCTGACGTTGGTGATCAGTACGGCGTGGTGTGCGCTCATGGCGCGGCCGGCCTCGGTGACGATACAGGGCGGCGCCAGGCCGGCGGCCGCGCACAACTCGGCCAGCGGCTGCACGATGGCCTGCGCGTACTGGTCCAGCGCGTAGTTGATCGAGCATGCCGAGCGCGAGCGCGTGCCCTCGTAGTCCACGCCCAGGCCGCCGCCCACGTCCAGCCAGCGCAGCGTGATGCCGGCGCTCGCCAGCTGCGCCAGGTACTGCACCGCCTCGCGCATGCCGGCGGCGATGTCGCGCAGGTTGGACAGTTGCGAGCCCATGTGGAAATGCAGCAGCTTGAGCGCGTCGCTGCGTCCTGCCGCGCGCAGGCGCGACAGCAGGTCCAGCAGTTGGCGCGGGGTCAGCCCGAACTTGCCCTTCTCGCCGCCGGTGTTTTGCCACTTGCCGGCGCCCAGCGTGGCCAGGCGCATGCGCACGCCCAGCAATGGCGCCACGCCCAGTTGCTGCGCTTCGTGCAGCACGTGCTCCAGCTCGGAGGGTTTTTCGATCACGATCACCACGTCCAGGCCCATGCGCCGGCCGATCAGCGCCAGACGCACGTACTCGGCGTCCTTGTAGCCGTTGCAAACCACCAGGCTGCCGGGCTTGGCGATGCCCAGCACCGCCAGCAGCTCGGGCTTGGAGCCGGCCTCGAGGCCGAAGCCGGGCGGCGCGCCGCCCGCTGCCAGCGCGCCGGCCACGCTGCGCTGCTGGTTGACTTTGATCGGATACACGGCGGTGTAGCCGCCGCGGTAGCCGTGCGTCTGCATGGCGGCGGCGAAGGCACGCTGCAGTGCGCCGCGACGGTGCTGCAGGATCTCGGGAAAGCGCAGCAACAGCGGCAGGCGCAGACCTTCGGCGCGCGCCGCGGCTACGACATCGGCCAGCGCCGCGGCGGGTCCGCCCGCGCCCTGCGGGCAGGCCAGCACGCGGCCGCCGTCGTCGATGTCGAAATAACCTTCGCTCCAGTAGGGCATGGCGTAGGTTTGGCGCGCGGCCTCGCGGTCCCAGCGTTCCGTCATGGCGGAGTCTCCGAGGGCTTCGGTTCGATCGGATGGGCGTCGCAGCGGCGGGCCTGGACGCGAACAGGCGCCGACCGGAAGCCTTGCACGCCGCGGGGCCGGAGCCGCGTGCATTGTAGCCCGCGCGCGTGACGGCTTCGCGGATCGGCGCTGCCGCGCCGTTACAATCGCGGCCCTGCAGCCTCCGGAAGCGATCCGCCATGAGCGAGACCTGGTTCACCGAACAGCACGCCGCCAGCGGCTCGTCCGTCGGCTTCCGCGTGCGCGCCACGCTGCACGAGGAAACCACGGCCTACCAGCGCATAGCCGTCTACGACAGCACCGATTGGGGCGCGCTGATGGTGATCGACGGCTGCATGATGGTGACCGCGCGCGACAACTTTCTCTATCACGAAATGATGACCCATCCGGCGCTGTACACCCACAGCACGCCGCGTCGGGTGGTCATCATCGGCGGCGGCGATTGCGGCACGCTGCGCGAGGTGCTGCGCCATCGCGAGGTGGAGCATGCGGTGCAGGTGGAGATCGACGAGCGCGTCACGCGCCTGGCCGAGCGCTACTTCCCCGAGTTGTGTGAAGCCAACGGCGATGCGCGCGCCGAACTGCGCTTCGAGGACGGCATCCGCTACATGGCCGACTGCGCGCCCGGCTCGGTGGACGTGGTGATCGTGGATTCCACCGACCCGGTCGGTCCGGCCGAAGGCCTGTTCAACGAAGCGTTCTACCGCAGTTGCTTCCGCGCGCTGGGCGCGGGCGGCGTGCTGGTGCAACAGTCCGAGTCGCCGCTGGTACACCTCGATCTGATCCGTTCGATGCGTGCGGCCATGCGCCGCGCCGGCTTCGGCGCCTGTGCCACGCTGCCGTTCCCGCAGCCCAGCTACCCCACCGGCTGGTGGAGCTGCACGCTGGCGCGCAAGGGCACGGACGATTTTGCCGACTTCCGCGCAGCCGATGCCGCCGCCAGGCCGTTCACGACGCGCTACTACAACGCCGGCGTGCACCGCGCCGCGCTCAGCGCGCCGGAGTTCCTCGTCCAGGCTTTCGCCGGCGGGTAGCGTGCGCATGCACCTTCCGCTGGCCACCTTCGCGTTCATCCTGCTGCTGATCGCGACCGGCCGGTTGCTCGCCTGGCGGCGCGCGCTGCCCGAGCGCGCCGCCGACACGCTCAACCTGGTGGTGCTGTACGTCAACCTGCCGGCGATGGTGCTGCTGTACGCCTCGCGCCTGACGCCCAGCCGGCAACTGCTGGCGGTGGCGGTGCTGCCCTGGGTGCAACTGCTGGTGGTGGCCGCGCTGGTGCTGCTGATCGCGCGCGCGCTGCGCTGGCCGCGCGCGATCGAAGGCGCGCTGCTGCTGACCGCGCCGCTGGGCAACACGTCGTATCTCGGTTTCCCACTGACGCGCGCGGTGCTCGGCGCTGCCGCGCTGCCCTACGCGGTGGCGTACGACCAGTTCGGCTCGTTCCTGATCCTCTCCACCTACGGCGTGGCGGTGCTGGCCGCCTATGGTCACGGCGTGCGGCCGCGGCCGCTGCACATCCTGCGCCGCGTGCTGACCTTTCCGGCCTTTCTGGCGCTGCTGCTGGCGCTGACCATCGCACCCGCGCGCCTGCCCGGCTGGCTCACCGGCATGCTGCAGCCGCTGGCCACGGCGCTGCTGCCCATGGTCGCGCTGGCCATCGGCCTGCAGCTGAAGCTGAAACCCGACCGCGAACACCTGCCGGCGCTGGGCGTGGGCCTGGTGCTGAAGATGCTGGTGCTGCCGCTGCTGGCGCTGCTGCTGTTGCCGCTGCTGGGCCTGCAGGGGCCGGCGGCGCAGGCGGCGGTGCTGGAATCGGCGATGGCGCCGATGATCACCGCCGCCGCGCTGGCCGCGATGGCCGGCCTGGCGCCGCAACTGGCGGCGGCCATGGTGAGCTACGGCATCGTGCTGGTGCTGCCGCTGCTGCTGATCGGCATGCACCTGCTGGGCTGAATGCGACCCGCCTCCGGCGCGGCCGGCGCGGCACCCGCCCGCAACGCGGCAAGGCACAATGCGCGCTTCGGATGTCAACGGAGCCCCGCCATGCCGCGCGCGCAGCGCACGCTTCCCCTGTTGCTGGCGGCACTGCTGCCGCTGGGCGCCGGCGCCGCGCCCGCGGTGACGGGCAGCGCCGCGGCTGCTCCGGCCAGCAGCGTCGTAACGCGTTCGGCGCTGGCGCAGTTCGAGCATGCTGTGCTCAGCATCACCGCGCTGCGCGGTGCGGCGCGGCGCCTGGCCGGCGCGGCGGTGCTGGCGCGCGCGGTTCCCGACCTGCCGCCGGTGCTCACCTACAAGGCATTCCTGAAGCGCGCCCTGGCCGCGCCCGGCGCCGGGCCCGCCGTGCAGTGGGTGGCGCTGGGTGATTGCGGTCGCGTCGGTCCGCAGCCCGAGGACTGCATCAGCGATGCCGCCCTGACCAGGCTCGAGCAACAGGCGCCGGACAATGCCGCGGTCTGGCTGCTGGCCTTCGACCGCGCGCGCCAGCACGGCGACGACAAGGCCGCGCGCGCGGCGCTGGCGCGGGCCGCGCGGGCCACCGAGTTCAGCACCTACTACGGCACGCTGTTGAAATCGGTACTGGAAACGGCGCGCGCGCTGCCGATGTCGCCGGCGTTGGTGCGGCAGCTTGCCGGCATCGGCGGCAATGCCTATGCCGCCACCTACATGCTCGCCGCCGGCAACGTGATGTACCTGCCCGGCCCCGCGCTGGCGCCGGTGTTCGAGACCTGCAGGAATCCCGGCGCCGGGATTCGCCGCGCGCAGTGCCGGCGCATCGCGCATCTGCTGGCCTGGGGCGACACGGTGATCGTGCGCGCCGCCGGATTGGCCTTGCAGGAGCGCCTGGCGGGCGATGCCGCGGCGCGGCAGCGCTACGCCGCGGCGCGGCGCGCACAAGCCTGGCAGACGCAGCAGTTCGCGATACTGGTGCTGAAGGCGCGCACCGACCGGGCGCTGGCCGGCACCCTGGTGCAACTGGTGCTGCAGGGCGGCACCGAGAACTCGATCCAGATCGCGCTACTGCGCAAGACAGGCATCGCCACCACGCCGCCCGCGGACTGGAAGGGCTGACCGCGCGATCGGCTCAGTTGTTTTCCTTCAGCGCGATGGCGCTGATGCCGGCGCCGTTGAGCTGCTGCTTGACCCTCTCCAGTTGCGCCGCGCTGGCGTAAGGGCCCAGGCGCACGCGGTACCAGGTCTGCTGGCCGATCTGCACCTTCTGCACGTGCGCGACAAAACCCTGCAGCGCCAGCTTGGCCTTGGCGGCCTGTGCCTTGGCGTCATCCGGGAAGGCGCCGACCTGCAGCAGGTAGCCTCCCGTACCGGTCGCCGATCCGACTTGCGCCGGCGCTACGCGCGTGCTGGCCACGGCCACGCCGCCGGAAGGCGCTGCGGGTGGCGCCGGCGTCTGTGACTCGGCCTTGGCCTTGGCGCTGAGCTCGGCGTCGGGGATCACCACTTCCTTGCCCGGCAGCACCTGATAGAAATCGAAGCTGGGCTTTTTGGCGGAGTCGGCCGCGGCGATGCCGGGCTCACCCGGACCGGGCGCGCTGGCGTTGGGATTGGCCTCGGGGCCGGCGTTGCTGCGCAGGCTGGGAATCCAGCCACGATGGGCCACGTAGCCCATCGCGCCGAGGCCGGCCAGAAACCCGATACCGAGCAGCGCCCACGCCGGCAAGCCGCCACTGCGCACCGCCTGTTTCTTGCGTTTTTCTGCCATTACATCTGCTCCGGGGCGGAGACGCCCAGCAATCCCAGGCCGTTGGCCAGTACCTGCTGCACTGCGCGCGCCAGCAGCAAGCGCGCATCGCGCAGGTCGGCATCCTCGACCAGGAATGGCTCAGCGTTGTACCAGGTGTGGAAAGCGTAGGCGATCTCGCCCAGATACTGCGCAATCTGGTGCGGTTCGAGGTCGCCCGCGGCCGATTCGACCACTTCGGGGAAACGCGACAGCTCCCACATCAGCGCCTGCGCCTGCACGCCGTCGAGCCGTGGCAATGCTTCCGCGCCGCGCGCGGCGTCGTGCACCATGCCGCGCTCGGCGGCCTGGCGCAGCACGCTGGCGATGCGCGCGTGCGCGTACTGTACGTAGAACACCGGGTTGTCGTTGCTCTGCGCGCGCGCCAGGTCGATATCGAAAGTGAGCTGCGAGTCGGCCTTGCGCGCGGCTAGGAACCAACGCGTGGCATCGCGGCCCACTTCCTCGATCAGATCGCGCAATGTCACATAGCTGCCGGCGCGTTTCGACAATTTCACTTCCGCGCCGCCGCGCATCACCGTGACCATCTGATACAGAAGGTAGTCCGGATAACCCTTCGGGATGCCGCAATCCAGCGCCTGCAAGCCGGCCTTCACGCGCGCCAGCGAGCCGTGGTGATCGGAGCCGAGCACAGTGATCGCGCGCGTGTAGCCGCGCTGCCACTTGCTGCGGTGATAGGCCACGTCCGGCACGAAATAGGTGTAGCTGCCGTCGGATTTGCGCATGACCCGGTCCTTGTCGTCGCCGAAGTCGGTGGACTTCAGCCACAGCGCGCCGCCCTCCTCGTAGGTGTGTCCGTGCGCGACCAGCGCGCGCACGGTCTCTTCCACCTCGCCTTCGGTGTACAGCGAGGATTCCAGGAAATACACGTCGAAGCGCACGCCGAAGGCGGCCAGGTCCAGGTTCTGCTCGCGGCGCAGCCAGGCCACGGCGAAGCGGCGGATGGATTCGAAATCCTGCGCATCGCGCGCGGCGGTTACGGTGTGGCCATCGGATTCGACGCAAGCGCCGGCGAGATACGCCTGCGCCACTTCGCGGATGTACTCGCCGCGGTAGCCGTCGGCCGGCCAGTCCGGATGCTCGGGGCCGTGACCCAGCGCGCGCGCTTGCACCGAGCGCGCCAAATTGTCGATCTGACTGCCGGCGTCGTTGTAGTAAAACTCGCGCGTCACCGCCCAACCGCTAGCCTCGAGCAGGCGCGCGATGCAGTCGCCGATCGCGGCATTGCGGCCATGACCCACATGCAGCGGACCGGTCGGATTTGCCGAGACGAATTCGACGCCGACGCGGGTTCCCCGGCCTTGCGTGTTGTGGCCGTAACGCGCGCCTTCCTGCAGCGCGCGCTGCACTTCGGCGTGGCAGGCCTCGGGTGTCAGGAACAGGTTGATGAAGCCCGGGCCGGCCACCTCGGCGCGCGCCAGCAGTGTGTGCTCCGGCAGGGCGGCGACCAGCGCCTCGGCCAACGCCCGCGGGTTCATGCGCGCCGGCTTGGCCAGTAGCAACGCCAGATTGCTGGCGAAATCGCCGTGCGCGCGCGTTTTGCTGCGCTCCAGCGTGTAGTTGGGCAGCGCGTTCAACGCCGGCAGGTGCGCGTCGCGCTGCAATGTGGCGAGGGCTTGGTCCAGCAAGGTGCGGAGCAGGGCTTTCACGGCGGGTTTCGCGGCGGCGCAAACGAAGAATGCTAACAGCAGCGCATCGCGGTGCAGCAGACCGAGCAGTTGTCCAGCGGCACGGTGTCCTCGACCACGCGCGTGTACAGCTACGACGGCGGTGGGCAGATCCTCGGGCGCACCGACGGCACAGTCAGCGGCACCGGCGTCAGCGCCACCTTCACCGCCTTGAGTGGCAGCACCGCCACCAACCCCGATGCGCTGGCGCCGCAGCACTACGTGAAAGTAGCCGCGATGACCGATGAGTATTTGGCAGCAGCAGGGCCGCCCTGCGGCTCTGGCCAGAAGGATGTCTGGCGCGATCTCGGCACCGCATGAAACGCAACGGTTGGCGGCCGGCGGCAAGACGGACTTCCACGCTTCGGTAGCCCGCGCCGCGGTAGAGCCAATGCGCGCCCGTTGACCAAGCGGCGAAGAGGTGCCCCGCCATGTCTGCCGACTACTGGCGCT
>JAJYQO010000006.1:0-35180 GCA_021794575.1 Pseudomonadota bacterium
CTCGGCGTGGTCTCGGTGACCGGTTTCGTCAGCAGCATCACCAATTCCACTGCCATCCAGCGCTATTCCAGCGAGATCGTCGAAGCGGTTTCGGCCGAGCAGATCGGCAAGCTGCCCGGCATCAGCATCGCCGACGCGCTGGGCCGCATGCCGGGCCTGGCGGTGCAGACGCTCAACGGCCGTCCGCAGGTGGTGTCGATCCACGGCTTCGGTCCCGACTTCAGCACTGCGCTGGTCAACGGCAACGAGCAGGTCAGTACCGGCAACAGCCGCGGCGTGCAGTACGACCAATACCCGGCGAGCTGGTTCAACAGCGTGGTGGTGTACCTGACGCCCAAAGCCAGTCTGATGGGTCAGGGCCTGGCGGGCACGGTGGACCTGCGCACCATCCAACCGCTGGACGAGCCCCATCGTATTGCGGCCTTCACAGCGGGGTATACCTGGAACAGCCAGTCCACGCTGTCACCGGGTTTCAGCAACTCGGGTTACTCGGTCAACGGAATCTGGGCGGATCAGTTTTTCAACAACACCCTCGGCGTGGCACTGGGCGTGGACTTGCTGAAGAGCCCCACCCAGATCGAGCACCAGCAGCCGTGGGGCTATCCCAACGCCAGCAACGGCGGCCCGGTGGTGGTGGGCGGCGACAAGAACTACGGTTTTTCCGATCTGCTGGGACGCACCGGCCTGCTGGGTACCCTGCAGTGGCGTCCTTCGGACAACTTCAGCAGCACCCTGACCACGACCTACGACAACTTCCGTGAGGACCAGCAGGCGAAGGGCATCGAGTTTCCGCTGTTATGGAGTGCAGCGCAGTTGCAGCCGGGTTACACCGTCAATAATGGTTTTGTCACCGGCGGCACTTACAGCAACGTCAAGGCGGTGGTGCGCAACGACTACAACAGCAATTATGCCAAGGTCTACAACATCGACTGGAACAACAAGTACCGCATCAACGAGGACTGGTCGGCCGATGTCGATGCCAACTACTCGCGCGCCAACCGTCGCAGCTTTTTGATGGAGTCCTACAGCGGTACCGGTTACTCCACGGCCAACGGCGCCACCGACACCATTGGCTTCAACGAACTGAGCAGTGGTCTGCTGTATCTCAATCCCACGTTGAACTACGCCTCCAGCCAGTTCGTGCTGACCGATCCGCAGGGCTGGGGTGCCGGCGCCTCTCCGTCGATCGTGCAGGCCGGCTTCATCAATGCGCCGCGCACCACCGACTACATCGCGGATCTGCGCGCCGGCCTCAAGCGCGATTTCGAGAGCGGCCCGTTCTCCAGCGTGCAATTCGGCATCGACCGCAAGACGCGCAACAAGACTTACAACATCGACCAGTATTTCCTGACCCTGCCCAACGGCAGCCAGACCTACACCACCGTGCCGATCGGCGCGCAGACAGCGCCCATTCCCACGGCGGCGCTGGTCAATGGCGGCAGTTGCGATCCGCTGGCATTCATGGGAGTGGGTCCGCAGGTTTGCTACAACCCGCTGTACCTGCTCAACAACGGCTACTACACCGTGTTCCCCACGGCGCTGTCTTCCATCGGGGTGCCGCCCA
This sequence comes from Pseudomonadota bacterium, assembly GCA_021794575.1. GTDB lineage: Bacteria > Pseudomonadota > Gammaproteobacteria > Xanthomonadales > Rhodanobacteraceae > Metallibacterium. The sequence goes on from JAJYQO010000006.1 coordinate 1,565, forward strand.
ATTGGAAGGTGCACGAGATCGACACGACGCCCTATGTCCAGTTCAACCTCGATACGCACGTCGGCTCCATTCCGTTGACCGGCAATTTCGGACTGCAGGTGGCGCATACGCTGCAGGGTGCCGCCGGCCAGCGCGTGACGCCCAGTAGCGGCACAGGCGGCGCAGGCGCGCAGGTCCAACTGGTGCCGGTTTCCGGCAGCACCAGCTACACGCGCTATCTGCCCAGCATGAACCTGATCTTCGGCCTGACCGACAACACCGATCTGCGCGTCAGCGCCGCGCGGGTGATGGCGCGCGCGCGCATGGATCAGATGAATGCCAGCATGAGCATCAATACCAACATCACCCAGTTGGCCTCGACCAATCCCAACCAGGCCTACTTCAGCGCGAATGGCGGCAATCCCAAGTTGCTGCCGACTATGGCCGACGACTACAACATCAGTCTGGAGCACTACTTCGAAGGCAACCAGGGCTATCTGGCCGCTTCCGCATACTTCCTGAAACTGCACGACTACATCAATCCCAATGCAGCCTATCTGGCCGATTTCACCCCATTCATCAGCAGCTATCTCGACGCCGCCCAACAGCAGCAACTCGGCACTCCGCTGGGTATCGTCTCGGGGCCGGTCAACAACGGCTACGGCAACGTCAAGGGCGCGCAGGCCACGGCCAGCGTTCCGCTGAAGCTGCTGACGCCGATGCTGAATGATTTCGGCGTGATCCTCAGCGCCGACTACACCAAGAGCTCGCTGGTCTATGCCGGCAACTCGACGCCGATCACGGTGCCCGGTTTGTCGAAGTGGGTGACCCAGGAAACCGTCTATTTCCAGCATGGCGGGCTCCAGGCGCGTGTCAGCCGCAGCTTCCGCAGCAGCTTCCTGGGCGAGGTCAGCGGCATCAGTGCGACGCGCATCCTGCAGACCATCCGCGGCGGCAGTTCCTACGATGCCCAGGTGAGCTACTCGTTCAACAGCGGTCGCTTCAAGGGCATGACGCTGATCCTGCAGGGTTCCAACCTGACCAACAAGCACTTCGTCACCTATCAGAACAACGATCCGCGCCAGGTGCTGATTTGGGAAAACTACGGTCGTAGCTACGAAGCCCTGCTCTCTTACAAGTTCCAGTGATTTGCGTGTGCTTGGGCAACGCCCCGCCGCCTCCGCGGCGGGGCATTTTTTTAGCTGCGGCGCGCCGAGCAACACGTAGCATAGGCAGCTGTGACGGCAGAGGGCGATGGACGGACAGCGTCTCCACGACATCGTGATCGTCGGCGGCGGCACCGCGGGCTGGATGGCCGCCGCGCTGCTGGCGCGCGCGCTGGGCCGCGCGGTGTCGATCACGCTGGTTGAATCGGAGGAGATCGGCACGATCGGCGTGGGCGAAGCCACCATCCCGCAGATCCGCCACATCAATGCCTTCCTCGGGCTGGACGAAGACGCGGTGATGCGCGCCGCGCGCGCCACCTTCAAGCTGGGCATCCAGTTCAACGACTGGCTGCGGCCCGGACACTCCTACATCCATGCTTTCAGCGACATCGGGCTGCCGCAGGGCGGCGTGCCGTTCCAGCACTACTGGCTGCGCGAGCGCGTGCAGGGCGGACAGCATCCGCTGTGGGCCTATTCGCTCAACGCGCAAGCGGCGGCAGCGGAGCGCATGGCGCGCATGGAACAGGTCGGCAGCAGCCCGCTGACCGGCATGCGCTGGGCCTACCACTTCGATGCCGGCCTGTATGCGCAGCACCTGCGCAAGGTGGCCGAGGGCCTGGGTGTGCGCCGTGAGGAAGGCCGCATCGTGGATGTGGAACTGCGCGGCGAGGACGGCTTCATCGCGGCAGTGAAGCTGGCGCGCGGCGCGCGCATCGCCGGCGAGCTGTTCATCGACTGCTCCGGCTTCCGCGCGCTGCTGATCGAGGGTGCCCTGCACGCCGGCTACGACGACTGGCGGCACTGGCTGCCCTGCGACCGCGCGCTGGCGGTGCCCAGCGCGCGCGTCGAGCCGATGCGTCCCTACACGCAGGCCAGCGCGCGCGGCGCCGGCTGGCAGTGGCGCATTCCGCTGCAGCACCGCACCGGCAACGGCCACGTGTACTGCAGCGAGTTCATCGGCGACGACGAGGCCGCGGCGATTCTGCTGGCTAACCTCGAAGGCGAGGCGCTGGCCGCGCCGCGGCCGTTGCGCTTCACCGCCGGCATGCGCCGCCAGGTGTGGTCGAAAAACTGCGTGGCGCTGGGTCTGGCTGCGGGCTTCATGGAGCCCCTGGAGTCCACCACCATCCACCTGGTGCAGTCGGGCGTCGACCGTCTGCTGAAACTGTTCCCGGATGCGCGTTTCGAGCCCGCCGTGCGCGACGCGTTCAACCGGCAGACGCGCTTCGAGTACGAGCGCATCCGCGATTTCCTGATCCTGCACTACACCGCCAGCGAGCGCCGCGACACGCCGTTCTGGCGCCACTGCGCGGCCATCGCGCGGCCCGAGGGCCTGCAACAGAAGATCGAGGTGTTCCGCGCCTGCGGGCAGATCTTCCGCGACGGCGAGGAGCTGTTCACCGAGGTGGGCTGGCTGCAGGTGCTGCTGGGGCAGGGTGTCGAACCGCAGGCCTACCACCGCTTGGCCGATGCGCTGCAGCCCACGCAGTTCCGTGAGTTCATGGGCAACCTGCGCACGCTGATCCAGCGCGCGGTGGCCGGCATGCCCGGGCACGCCGACTTCGTCGCCCAGCATTGCAAGGCGGCGGCTACGACCTGATCGGCGGTACGGGGCCGGCGGCGAAGGCTTCGGACGGAGCTGCGGCTCAGCTCACCGCCTTCCTCACGAGTGCACTGATTCTCGCCTCCTCGGAGGCGGTCAACGCCTGCAGCGCATAGGCAGTCGGCCACATGGCGCCATCGTCGAGTCTCGCCTCGTGCATGAAACCCAACGTCGCATACCTCGTCTTGAACTTTTGCGCACATTGGAAGAAGCAGACGACTTTGCCGTCGCTGGTGTACGCGGGCATGCCGTACCAGAGCCTGGGCGAGAGAGCCGGTGCACTGGTCCTGATGATTGCGTGGATTCGTTTGCCAAGGGTGCGGTCCGGTTCCGGCATTGCGGCGATCTTCGCGAGCACGGCGCTTTCCCCGTCCTCTTCGCCCACACGTCGGTCACGGCGCGCGGCTGCCCGCAATTCCTTGGCGCGCTCTTTCATCGCGATCCGTTCCGCGTCCGTGAATCCCCTTGACTTCGATGCGATCGCAGCAGCGCGTTTGGCAGACCTCCCGGTGCTCTTCGTCGGAGCGATTGCACCCGATGTCTTCTTCTCTGACATCAGCGTCTCCTTTCCGCCATGTCTGCCCACCCGATGCCGTAGCCAAGTGGCTTAAGCGAACTGCCTGCCAGGCGCCGACCACCTGGCCTGCTCAAAGATGGAAGTAATAGACCGGTGCAAGCGCCACAAGAACGGCCACTGTCTGCAGCGCCAGAATCGGCAGCGAGCTGCGCAGTGCCCGTGGCAGCCACTTGGCGGCAAAGAATGCGACAACCGGAATCTGCGCGACGATGAGGATTTGGAACAGGTGTGCGGCTATGCCTTCGTCCGCCCCGGGAATCGCGCCGTAGAACGCGACGCGGCCGAGCACCAGCGTGAGGGCAGCGAGCGACATGGCCAATGGCAGGAACGCGCTTGGGCGCTTAGCAACGGTCATGAAAGCCATCATGGGCCTCCTCGGTCCGAAACGAACCCAGCCAGCAGCGGTCGCCAAGTGTGACCCGCAGAGTATGGCTCGGCATGGCGTGTAGTGCGAACGGTTACGACCGCGCCCGGCAATGGCGCTCGATGTACTGCCGGTGCGTGGGCATGGCCTGTACGGCTTCGGCGATGACGCGGCGCAGGCTGCCGAGCAGGCGCGGCGCATCGACGTCGCTGCGCAGGTCGACCAGCGGATCGTAGCGCTCGGGCCAGACTTCCTGGCCGGTGAGCACCGCCAGCCAGTTCGGGTTCTGGAACAGCTCCAGGCTCTCGGCGACGAGGCGGCCGTGGCGGCGGAAATGGTCGATCTTGTATTGCAGCGTGTCCGGGATCGGCATCGCGCCGGTGTAACGCCACAGCGGCGCGTCGTCGCGCCGGGTGGCGTGGTAGTGCAGGATCAGGAAATCACGGATGCGCTCGTATTCCGCATGCGTGATGCGGTTGAATTCCTGCGCCGTGATCGGGTCGAAGTCGCGATCCGGAAACAGCGCCAGTAGGCGGGTGATCGCCGACTGGATCAGGTGGATGCTGGTCGATTCCAGCGGCTCCATGAAGCCCGCGGCCAGGCCGATGGCGACGCAGTTGCGGTTCCAAAACTGCCGGCGTCGCCCGGCGGTGAAACGCAGGAACCGGGGTTCGGCCAGCGGCGTGCCCTCGAGGTGGTCGAGCAGCACCTGCGCAGCCTCGTCGTCGCCGATGAACCGGCTGCAGTAGACGTGGCCGTTGCCCATGCGGTGCTGCAGCGGGATGCGCCACTGCCAGCCGGCCGCGTGCGCGGTGGCGCGGGTGTACGGGGTGGGGTCGCAGCCGTGCGTGCACGGTACGGCCACCGCGCGGTCGCAGGGCAGCCAGTGCTGCCAGTCTTCGTAGCCGGTCTGCAGCGCGCCTTCGATCAGCAGGCCGCGAAAGCCCGAGCAGTCGATGAACAGGTCGCCCTCCAGCACGGCACCACCAGCGAGCGTCACGCTCCGGATGAAGCCGTCGTCGGCGCGCAGAGACACATCGACGACCTTGCCTTCGGTGCGCAGCACGCCGCGTTGTTCGGCATAAGCGCGCAAGTATTTCGCATACAGCGCGGCGTCGAAGTGGTAGGCGTAATCGTAGGTCGATTGCACGCGCTGGCGGTCGGCCAGCGGCCGATCGAACTTGCCGTTGCGCGCCGCCACCCAGGCCATCGCGTAATCCTGCAGCGGCGTGGTGTCGCCGCGCGCACGCTCGCGCAGCCAGTAGTGATGCAGCGGCACGGCGTCGAACTCGACGCCGATCTGACCGAACGGATGGAAGTAGCGCTGCTGCAGGCGCGTCCAGTCGACGAATTCGATGCCCAGCTTGTAGCTGCCTTGTGTGTAGGCCAGGAACTCGTACTCGTCCAGTCCCAGCATCTGGTTGAAGCGTTTGATCGGCGGGATGGTGGCCTCGCCCACGCCGATGCTGCCGATCTCCTCCGACTCGACCAGCGTGATCGGGCAGCCGCCCGCGCTGGCGTGCACCAGCGCGGCGGCCGCCATCCAGCCCGCCGTTCCGCCGCCGACGATGACGATGCGGCGCAGGCTGCGCGGACCGCCGCCGGATGCGCGCGTGAGTTCAGCCATGCTGCGCGGCTCCGCTGGCGGCACGCAGCCGCGGCGCCACCATCGGCACGGTAAGCATGGTGCTGACCACGGCCATCAACAGCAGCGCGGTGAAGGTATCGCTGCTGATCAGGCCGCGGTCGAGCAGGATGTTGACGTAGATGATCATGATCAGCGCCTTGGTCTGCAGCAGCCAGCCGATGCGCCAGGCATCGCCCTTGGTCCAGCCCAGCAGGCGCCCGGCCAGAGCCACGCCGGCCAGCTTGCCGGCGATCTCCGCCAGCAGCAGCAGCGCGGCGGCGCCGAGCACGGCCAGGCCACCCAGCGACCAGCCGGTACGCAGCCCGGTGGACAGGAAAAACACCGGCATCAGCACCAGCAGCACGTTCTCGCGCAGCCCGTCCAGTTGCTTGCCGTCGAACCAGTCGCGATCGATCACCATGCCGGCCAGGAACGAGCCGACCATGAAATGCAGGCCCGAATGATCGGCCGCGAACGCCACCAGCGCCAGCCACACCAGCGCCACGTACCAGCGATCGGCCGCGGGCAGCGCGCGCAGCAGGCGGCGGAACAGCCAGGCGGCGGGGAAGAACAGCAACAGGAACGTCAGTTGCAGACCGATGCGGTGCCAGTCCAGCAGGATCAACGCCAGCACCGCCCAGATCGCCACGTCGTCCAAGCTGGCGTAACGCAGTACGCGCTGTCCGAACGGCGTGCGCAGGATGGCCAGTTTGTCCATCAGCAGCACCAGGATCGGCAGGGCGGTGACCGCGCAGGCCATGCCCACGCCCAGTACGAACTGCCAGTCGTCGCCGCGCGGGCCGATCCAGCCGCCGCGCCAGGCCAGCATGCCTGCCGCCGCCGCGGCACCGAACAGCAGCGGCGTGCCCAGCGCCAGCGCCGCCGTGGTGCCGCATTCGCGGCGCTGGCGCCAGACTTCCTTCAGGTCCAGTTCGATGCCGGCGATCCACACGAACAGCATCACGCCCCACCAGGCCACGCCGTTGAGCGCCTGCACCACGCGCGGTTCGAAAACGGCGTGGTAGCAGGCGGGAAACGCCGCACCCAGCAAGCCCGGCCCCAGCACGATGCCGGTGATGATCTGCACCACTACCAGCGGCGCCCAGTAGTCGGTGCGGCCCAGCCGCCAGATCGCATAGGGCAGTCCGAAAATGATCGCCAGCGCGATCAGAAAGCGTTCGGTATCGGTCATCGCGATGGGCGTTGTGTAGTGCGTGCCGCAGCCTAACCTGAAAACGGCGTTCACGGCTTCGCCGATGCGTGCCGCAGCAGCCGCGCGCGCGGGACATCGCACGGATTCGATGCATGAATACGTATGCACACGCACCCGGCACTGCCGCCGCGGCCTACCATCACGACAAGTGCCCGCGACGACGGGTCGCCACGAGGGAATTGCCGAAATGCCGAGTTCACACCGGACCCGCGCGCCGCGGGTCGTGCTTTCGCTGTTGTTTGCCGGGTTGCTGGCTTCGGCTTGTGCGTGGGCCGCACCGCGAGCGGCCGCACCGGCCGCGTCCGGCATCGGCGCGCCGGCGCCCTCGGGCGTGTATTACGAAATCTTCGTGCGCTCGTTCTACGACAGCAACGGTGACGGCATCGGCGATCTCGCCGGCGTTACCGCCAAGCTGCCCTACCTGAAGTCGCTCGGCGTCAGCGGCATCTGGCTAACGCCGATCTTTTCCTCGCCCAGCTACCACGGCTACGACATCACCGATTACCGCGCCATCAACCCGCAGTACGGCACCATGGCCGACTTCGAGCGCCTGGTGAAAGCCGCGCACGCCGACGGCATCAAGGTGATCCTGGACATGGTGATCAACCACACCAGCGACCAGAATCCATGGTTCGTCGCCGCGCAGAATCCAGCCAGTCCCTACCACGACTGGTACATCTGGGCCGGGCCGCACACCAACCTCGACGCGAAAAGCCCGTGGGGCGGCCCGGTGTGGCGCACGTCGGGCAAGCAGCATTACATGGGCATTTTCTGCGGGTGCATGCCCGATCTGAACTACGACAATCCCGCCGTGCGCCGCGAGATGATCGACATCGGCCGCTTCTGGCTGCGACACGGCGCCGACGGTTTCCGTCTGGATGCGGCCAAGCACATCTACGACAAGCTGGAGCAGGACGATCGCAGCGTGGCGATCATGGACAAGGACGCGGCGTGGTGGGACGAGTACCGGCAGGGCCTCGACAGCGTCGATCCGCACGCCTATCTGGTCGGCGAGGTGACGGGCAGCCACTACGGACTGAATGCGCCGTTCGTGAAGCCGCTGAACGCGGTATTCGACTTTCCGCTGGCCGAGCGTCTGGTCAAAGCCGCGCGCAGCGGCCGCGACGACGGCATCGGCCGCGACCTTGTGCACATGCAGCGCCTGTATCTGGCCGCGAGCGGCCGCTACGTCATGGACGCGCCCTTCCTCACCAACCACGACCAGGACCGCATCATGAGCGACCTGGACGGCAACGTGGACAAGATGAAGGTGGCCGCGGCCATGCTGCTGACCCTGCCGGGCAACCCCTTCGTCTACTACGGCGAAGAGATCGGCATGCAGGGCACCAAGCCCGATCCGCAGATCCGCGAGCCGATGCGCTGGGATGCCAGCCTCGACGCCCCCGGCGAGACCACCTGGGAGCCGCTGCACATCGCGGCCAACCGGGCCGTCTCGGTGCAGGCCGAGCAGCACAATCCGCGTTCGCTGCTCGACCGCTATCGCACGCTGATCCACTGGCGCATGGACATCGCGCCGTTGCGCGACGGCGTGGCCGGCACGTACGAAACTGGTAATTCCGCGCTGGCCGCATGGCGTCTGAGCGACGCCGAGGGCAGCGTGCTGGTCGCGCACAACCTCTCGGCAACGCCGCAACAGCTGGCGCTGCGCGTCGAGGACGGCCTCGCCTTCACCCGCCTGCTGCGCAGCACGCGCGCGGGCACCAAGGTCGAAAAGGGCACGCTGGACCTGCCGCCCTATGGCAGCGCGGTGCTCGAGGGAGTCGCCGCGACGACTGCCGCGCCTGCAGCAGCGGCCAGCGCGCCTGCACTGGTGACGGTGAAGCACCGCTACGGTTTCGACCTGCGCTACGGCAGCGACGTGCTGACTCTGCGCTGGCTGTCGCCGGACACGCTCGACGTGCACTTGCTGCCGGGTGCGCACGCCCAGCCGGATACCCTGGTGCTGGCGCCGGATCGCGGCTTCATGCGTTTCGCGCCGGCCACCAGCGACCAGGACGGTACGCTGCTGCAGCGCTCCGCGCAGATGCAGGTGCGCTGGAATCCGGCATCGTTGGCACTGGCCATCGACGGCAGCGACGGTCGGCCGTTGCTGCGGCTGACCGACCTCGGCGCGCTGCTGAGAGGACATCTGGACATGGCGGCCGACCCCGCCGACGCGCTGTACGGTCTGGGCGGCTACAGCAAATCCAATGATTCGAGTGCGGGCATCCTGCGCACGGGCACATGGACTGTGAAGGCCGGCGAGCAGGGTCACCCGGGTGCCCCGTGGCTCTGGAGCACGGCGGGCTGGGGCGTGCTGGTCGATACGCTGGGCGCGCAGGTGCATATCAGCGACGGTCATATCGCCTGGAGCGATTTGTCCAAACCCGACACGCATTTCCTCGTGATCGCCGGCCCGCCCGCGGCCTTGTTCACGGGCCTGCGCAAGCTCAGCGGCGCAGCGCCGCTGTTCCCGAAGTGGTCGCTGGGCTTCATCAACAGTCAGTGGGGGATCGACCAGCGCGAGTTGCTGCACATCGTGCGCAAGTACCGCGCTCTGCAGATCCCGCTGGATGCCTTCTCGCTGGACTTCGACTGGAAGGCCTGGGGTCAGAACGACTACGGCGAGTTCCGCTGGAACACTGCCAAGTTCCCCGGCGGCCCGAACGGTTCACTCAAGAAACAACTCGACGCGTTGGGCGTGCACCTGATCGGCATCATGAAGCCGCGCATCCACGTCGACACGGTCGAGGGCCAGTACGCCAGCGCACACGACTTCTGGTTCCCGGGCCTGCAGGCCGAGCCGGATTATTTCTCGCACAAACTGGTGCAGGATCTGGCCTTCGACAACCCGGCGGTGCGCGCCTGGTTCTTCAACCCGGCGCTGCGCCACAGTTTCGAGACCGGGATCGTGGGCTGGTGGAACGACGAGGCCGACACCACGCCCGACGATACCCAGTTCATGAACATGGAGCGCGCGCTGTATGACGGTCAGCGCAAGTATTTCCCCGACACGCGCGTGTTTTCGCTGAACCGCGACTTCTATCTGGGTGCGCAGCGCTACGCCTACGCGCTGTGGTCGGGCGATATCGATACCGGCTTCGCCAGCATGGCCGCGCAGCGCGAGCGCATGCTCAGCGCCATCAACGTCGGCGAGATGTGGTGGGGCATGGACGGCGGCGGCTTCAACGGCCATCCCAGCCCGGAGAACTATGCGCGCTGGATCGAGTTCGACGCGTTCTGCCCGATCTTCCGCGTGCACGGCACCTTCGGCCAGCGCCGCCAGCCCTGGATCTACGGGCCCAGGGCCGCGGCTGCGGCGGTGGCCGCCATGCGCCTGCGCTACCGTTTGTTGCCTTACATCTACAGCTATGCGTGGCGGGATCACGCCACCGGCGTTGGCGTGGTGCGTCCGCTGGCGATGGCCTTCCCGCAGGATGCCGCCGTGCGCAACGACATCAGCGCGTGGATGTTCGGCGACGGACTGCTGGTCGCGCCGGTGATGGATCCGGGACAGACGCGCAAGACCGTTCAGTTGCCGCCCGGCACCTGGACCGACTGGGCCACCGGCAAGGTGTACGCCGGCGGACAGGCGATCACGATTCCCGTGGACGCGAAGACCTGGGCCGATATCCCGCTGTTCATCCGCGCCGGGGCGATCATTCCCATGCAGCCGGTGATGGAGTACGTGCACCAGGTGCCGGTGACCCGGTTGACGGTGCAGGTGTTTCCAGCCGCCGCGCGCAGCGACTTCGACTATTACGATGACGACGGCACCAGCTACGCCTACGAAACAGGCGTCTACACTCTGCAGCGCATCAGCACACAGCGCGTGGGCACGACCGTGAGACTCGACATCGATCCGCCGCATGGCAGTTACCGGTCGGCGCTGCGCACGTATCTGTTCGCCGTGCACGGCATCGCCGCGCGCGCGCTGCGGGCCGGCGGCGAGGCACCGCCGCGGCGCGCCGACCTGCGCGCGCTCGAAGCCGATGCCGCGCCCGGCTGGAGCACCGGGGCGGACCGTTATGGTCCGGTCACCTACATCAAGCTGCACGCCGGGCAAGGCGCGCGCCTGACGCTGGAGGCGCCATGACCCGGCGTCCGGGCGCGGTGCTGCTGGCGCTGGCACTGACCGTCGCCGCGCCGCTGCACGCGGCCCCCGCGGATGCTTGGCACACGCAACTGGACTGGCAGGGCCGGCAGGCGGTGCTGCGGCGCGACGGCGCGGGCTTCGTGCTGCGCGGCCCCGAGGGCACGCGCAGCATCCCGGCGCCGGCCTGGCGCGCGGACACCGCCAGCACGCTGTTCGATGGCCTGTTCGCCATGGCCCAGGACGATCTGCGTCGCGATGCCGTCGCGCGGATCACCGACGGCGCCTGGAATCACGGCAAGCCGATTCCCTGCGAGTGCTTCATCGCCGGCAAGCAGTGGCCCTTCGTGTGGACGCGCGACCTGTCGTATTCGACGGATCTGGCGCTGTGGCGCTTCGATGCGCCGCGCGCGCGCCGCTCGCTGGCCTTCAAGCTCTCCGGCGTGCGTGTGGTCGACGCGCCGCGGGGCCTGTACGTGCTGCAGGACACCGGCTCCGGCGGCAGTTGGCCGATCAGCACCGACCGCGTGGTGTGGTTCCTGGGCGCGCGGCACCTGCTGGACGATCCGGCCTTCGCGGCCAGAACCTGGCAGGCGCTGCGGGACACCCTGGCGCAGGATCGCACGTACGCCTTCGACGCGCGCGTGGGCCTGTACCGCGGCGAAACCTCGTTCATGGACTGGCGCGAGCAGACCTATCCCGGCTGGACCGCACACAACGTGCGCTTCATCGCCGAGTCCTACGCGCTGTCCACCAACGTGCTGCACTTCGACGCCCTGCGGCTGGCCGCGCGGCTGGCGCGACAGCATGGCGACGCGGTCGGGGCGGCGCGCTACACGCGGCAGGCCGCTGCGCTCGCAACGGCCATCAACCGCTGGTTCTGGAACCCGCAGCGCGGCCTGTACCGCAGCTACCTCGGTCCCGGCGATCCGCCGCTGCCGGTGGATGCCTACGATCTGCTGGGTACCACGCTCGCCATCGTGAGCGGCGTGGCCAAGGGTGCCCGCGCCAGCGCAGCGCTGGCGGACTATCCGACCTGGCCCGCCGGCAGTCCGGTGATCTGGCCCGAGCGTGCCAGCCAGCCGGTCTATCACAATCGCGCGCTGTGGCCCTTCGTCAGCGCCTATGCGCTGCGCGCCGCGCGCGCGGTTCGACAGCCGGCGCGCATCGCGCACGAATTGCGCAGCCTGATGCGCGCCGCGGCGCTGGCCGGCTCGAACATGGAAAACTTCGCCCTGCCGCAGCTCAGCAGCCACCTGCCAGGCAAGCTGGGCGGGCCGGTGGTGGATTCGCGTCGTCAGCTGTGGTCGGTGGCCGGTTATCTGAATGCGGTCGTGGAGGGCGTGTTCGGGCTGCAGTCCGACGGCCGCATCGTGCCGGAGATTCCGGTCAGCCTGGTGCCGACACTGTTCGGCACGGGGGACACGATCACGCTGCACACGCCGCGGCAGACAGTGATCCTGCAGCGACCAGCAACGCTGGCCGGCAACCTGCTGGTCGAGCAGCGCCGCGCGGTGCGGGGCGCTACGACCATGCTGTGGCTGCAAGCCATCACCGTCGCCGATCCGCCGCTGCGCGCGCCGACGCCTGAATTTGCCCCGGCCACGCCGGCGCCCCCCGTGCTGCGGCGCGATGGTGCCGAGTGGCGCATCGCCAGCGCCGTGCCGGCCACGCTGTGGGTGGATGGCCGCGCGCAGGCCGGCGCAGCCGCGCGGCGGTGGACGCTGCGCGCCGGCAGCGCGCGCCGCTGCCTGGCGCTGACCGTGCGCGAGGATGGCGTGGACTCGCTGCCCAGCGATCCGGTCTGCGTGGGCGACAGCGCGCACGTCGGCGGCGCTTGGCCGCGCGCCTGGACAGCGCCGGCCACCGGCGACTACGTGCTGCGGCTGGCGTTCGAAAACCCGCACGGTCCGATCAACACCGGCGTTACCGCCGCGGTGAAGCGCATCACCGTGCGCTGCGGCGCCGCGCCGCCGCGGACACTGCCGGTGGTGATGCCGCAAGGCCGCGGCTGGCAGCGCTCGACCACGGCACACTTTCATGCGGCGGCCGGTGCGCGTTGCAGCTTCGCGCTGCGGCAGGGCTTCAACATGAGCTTCCTCGCGCAGGCCGCGCTGTACACCGGTGGCGAGGGCGGCAGCGCGGGACCACTGAACCAGGCCCGCGTCGGCGATCTGCTGATTTCGCCCGCGCCCGCAGGTATCGTGCTGGCCACGCCGCAAGCTGCGCCGGCGCGGGCCGGGGACGCACCATGAATCGCAAGCCCGAGCTGTCGTTCTGGCAGATCTGGAACATGTGCTTCGGGTTTCTGGGCATCCAGTTCGGCTTCGCCTTGCAGAACGCCAACGTCAGCCGCATCTTCCAGACCCTCGGCGCCAGCGTGGACCAGATCCCGATCCTGTGGATCGCGGCGCCGCTGACCGGCCTGCTGGTACAGCCGATCATCGGTCACTACTCGGACCGCACCTGGACACGGCTGGGCCGGCGCCGGCCGTACTTTCTGGCCGGCGCCATCCTCAGCACGCTGGCGCTGCTGGTGATGCCCAACGCGCCGGTCTTGTGGTTCGCGGCGCTGACGCTGTGGATCATGGACGCCTCGTTCAACGTGTCGATGGAGCCCTTCCGCGCCTTCATCGCCGATCAGTTGCCCGAGCGCCAGCGTCCGTCCGGCTACGCCATGCAGACGTTCTTCATCGGCATCGGCGCGGTGGTGGCTTCGGCGCTGCCATGGCTGCTGGCGCAACTCGGTTTCGACAACACCGCTGCGCCCGGAGCCGTGCCGGAAACCGTGCGCTATGCGTTCTATGCCGGTGCCGCGGTGCTGCTGCTGTCCATGCTGTGGACGGTGGGCAATACCCGCGAGTACCCGCCGCAGCAGCTCGATGCGTTCGTGGACGGCGCGGCAGAGGCGACACCGGTTGCCACCGACAGCGCGCGCCTGTGGCGCGGCGCCGGTGCATGGTCGCTGGCCGGCCTCGCGGCGGGGGTCGCGGTGTGGTGGCTGGCGCTCAAGCCCGAGGTCTACCTGCTGGCGACCGGGCTGCTGGCCTACGGGCTGCTGCAGGCGGGACTGGCGTGGCGCCAGCGCGATGGCGCGGCAGTGGGCACGGCACCGGCCTGGGCGCAGATCATGGGCGACCTGCACGGCATGCCGCAGGCGATGCGTCGCCTGGCCTGGGTGCAGTTCTTCTCGTGGTTCGCGCTGTTCGCGATGTGGATCTACACCACGCCGGCGGTCACCTCCATGCAGTTCCACGCCAGCGATCCGCAGTCGGCCGCGTACAACACCGGCGCCAACTGGGTGGGCATCCTGTTCGGTGCCTACAACGGCGTGGCCGCGCTGGCGGCCGCCGTGCTGCCGTTGCTGGCGCGGCTGCTGGGCCTGCGCCGTGCGCATCTGCTCAATCTGTGGTTAGGCGCGGCAGGGTTGTTCTCGATCACTCTGATCCGCAATCCCGACCTGTTGCTGCTGTCGATGATCGGCGTCGGCATCGCCTGGGCCTCGATCCTGTCGCTGCCCTACGCGCTGCTGGCCGACCACCTGCCGGCGCGCAAGATGGGCGTGTACATGGGCATCTTCAATTTCTTCATCGTGATCCCGCAACTGCTGGCGGCCAGCGTGCTGGGGCTGTTGGTGCGGGATCTGTTCCACGACCAGCCGATGGGCGCGCTGGCGCTGGGCGCGCTGAGCCTGTTCATCGCCGGTCTGGCGGTGCTGCGCGTGCGCGAGCCGGGGCGCTGAGCCGTATCAGTGACGCGCGCCGCGCGCCGCGCGCCGCGCGCGCGTGGGCAGCGCAGTGACGGTGGCGGGCGAGCGCGTGGGCTGCAGAGGCATGCCGCAGGACTGGCGCACGATCAACTGCGGCGCCAGCTTCAGCGGCTGCACGGGCTCGCCGTGCACCAGCTTCAGCAGCGTATCCACCAGCAATTCGCCGGCACGCCGCGTATCCTGCTGCACGCTACTGAGAGCGGGGTTGGTGAATTGCGCCATGGGGATGTCGTCATAGCCGACGATGGCGACATCCTCGGGCACGCGCAGGCCGCGCGCGCGCAGCGCGCGCATGGCACCGATGGCGATCAGGTCGCTGGCGCAGACCAGCGCGTCGAGGCGCGCGCCGCGTTCCAGCACCAGCTCGGCGGCCTCGCGCCCGGCCTGTTCGGTGGAGATGGCATCGGCCTGCAGCAGCGGATCGGGCGTCAGCGCCGCTTCGCGCAGCGCGGCGGCATAACCCTGGTAGCGCTCGAGAAACTCGGGTGCGCCCTGCGAGGCGTGGCCGAGAAAACCGATGCGGCGCCGGCCCAGCGCCAGAAGGTGGCGTGCCGCGGCCAGTCCGCCGGCGTGATTGTCGCAGCCTATGGAGAGGCCGGGCTGGTCGGCCAGCACCGCGCCCCAGCGCACGAAGTGCGTCCCCTGCGCCACCAGCGCCTCCAGCCGGCCGCGGTAGTCACGGTAGTCGCCGTAGCCGAGCAGGATCAGGCCGTCGGCCTTGTGGCAGTCCTCGTAATCGGCGTGCCAGTCGCGCGAGAGCTGCTGGAAGGAGACCAGCAGGTCGTAGCCGCGCTGCGCGCAGACGCGGGTGATCGAACCCAGCATCGAGTGGAAGAACGGATTGATGTTGGAGTCATCGACCGTGGGATCTTCGAACAGCAGCAATGCCAGTGTGCCGGACTGCTGCGTGCGCAGGTTGGAGGCGTTCTTGTCGACTTTGTAGTTGAGCTGGCTCGCCACTTCCAGCACGCGATCACGGGTGGCGCGATTGACCGAGGGGTGCCCGCGCAGCGCGCGCGACACCGTGGCCTGCGAAACGCCGGCCAGGTGCGCGATGTCCAGCGAATTGGGCTTGCCTTTGACGACCATGCAGAGTGCCCCCCTGCCGAGCTTCCGCGCGCGAGTCTAGGCCGCGCCGCGCCGCGTTACAGCTTGTGCTGCAACATGAATCCGCACCGTTGCGGCAACGGCCGCGCATAATCCCCGCCCCGCTGCTGCCTGCCGGATCGCGTGAAGAAATCCGACTTCCATTTCGACCTGCCACCCGAGCTGATCGCCCAGCAGCCGCTGGCCCAGCGCAGTGCCAGCCGTATGCTGGTGCTGGATGTGGCGTGCGCTGCCCTACACGACAGCTGGGTGCGCGAACTGCCCGCACAGTTGGCCCCCGGCGATCTGCTGGTGTTCAACGACACCCGCGTGATTCCGGCGCGGCTGTACGCGCGCAAGCAAACCGGAGGTCTCGCCGAGATTCTGATCGAACGCATCACCGGCAGCCACGAGGTGCTGGCGCAGCTCGGCGTCAGCAAGAAGCCGGCGCCCGGCGCCGAGTTGCTGCTGACCGACGGCAGCCGCGTGCGCGTGCTGGGTCGCGAAGATGGGTTTTTCCGGCTGCGCTTCGAGGTTGCCGAGCCGCTGGAGAAGCTGCTGGCGCGGCTGGGTCAGATGCCTTTGCCGCCGTACATCGCGCGCGCGCCCGCGTCCGCCGACGCCGAGCGCTACCAGACCGTCTACGCGCGCCATGCCGGTGCCGTGGCCGCGCCCACCGCCGGGCTGCACTTCGACGAGGCCCTGCTGGATGCGCTGCGGGTACGCGGTGTGCAGTTCGGCCATCTCACCCTGCATGTGGGCGCCGGCACTTTCCAGCCGGTGCGCACCGAGCGCATCGATCAGCACCGCATGCACCACGAATGGATCAACGTCGGCGCGCAGTTGGTCGAGCAGATTCGCCGCACGCGGGCGGGCGGCGGGCGCGTCGTCGCGGTGGGCACCACCGTGGTGCGCGCGCTGGAGAGCGCCGCGCCGGGCGGCGTGCTGGCGCCGTTCGCGGGCGAGACCGACATCTTCATACTGCCCGGCTACCGTTTCACCCAGATCGATGGCCTGCTGACCAACTTCCACCTGCCCGAGTCGACGCTGCTGATGCTGGTCTCCGCGCTGGCCGGCCACACGCGCACGCTGGCCGCGTATCGCCACGCCGTCGCGCAGCGCTACCGGTTTTTCTCTTACGGGGATGCGATGCTGGTCTGGCCGTGAGTCCCGCGTGCTGCAGGTTGACTCCTGCGCGGGCCCGATCCGGGCAACGCGTGCGGCGGGCGGGGTCGTCGCGCAGATCTGATTCTGCCGCGCGCCAAGGTTCAGGCGGCATCCAGCGTGGCGGCCATCTCGCGCGCCGGGCCGGAACAATCCAGACGGTCCTGGGCAACGCGAACCGGGAGTGCATGCGGCGGTGATCGGCGCGCAGCGTGCGCGCGCAGCCGCATTGAACGCCGTGCGTATGGCAATGTCCATCATCCGAGCCGTTCGCGGAAACGCCATGCAGACATTCGACGAATACGACCGTTACGATGCGCTGGGCCTGGCCGCGCTGGTGGCGCGCGGCGAGGTGTCCGCCGCCGAGCTGCTGCACACCGCGCAGCAGCGCGCGGACGCGGTGCAGGCCACGCTCAACCCGTTGGTGCGGCGCATGGATCGCGAAGCCGAGGCGGCATTGCGCGACGGGCTCCCGCAAGGCCCGTTGCGCGGTGTGCCGTATCTGCTAAAGGATCTGATGCAGGCCTACGCCGGCGTGCCCATGAGCATGGGCAGCGCGGCGCTGCGCGATTTCGTGCCGGCCGAGGACGACGTGTTGGTGCAGCGTCTGAAGCGCGCCGGTCTGGTGATCTTCGGCAAGACCAACGTGCCCGAGTTCGGCCTGGTGGCCTACACCGAGCCCAAGGCCTTCGGCATCACGCGCAATCCATGGGACGCTGCGCGCACGCCGGGCGGCTCCAGCGGCGGCAGCGCGGCGGCGGTAGCGGCGCGCATCGTGCCGGCCGCGGGTGCCAACGACGGCGGTGGATCGATCCGCATCCCTGCCGCGTACTGCGGCCTGTTCGGACTGAAGCCCAGTCGCGGCCGCGTCAGCAGCGGGCCGGATGCTGGCGAGGTGTGGCTGGGCGCGGCCTGCGAGCACGCGCTGACGCGCAGCGTCCGCGACAGCGCCGCGCTGCTGGACGCCGTCGCCGGCGCGGTGCCGGGCGATCCATTCGCGATCGCGCCGGACGACGGGTTCCTCGCGGCCACGCTGCAGCCGCCGCCGCGCCTGCGCGTCGCCTTCAGCGTGCAGTCGCCGCTGGGCACGCCGGTCGCGCGCGATTGCGCCGAGGCGGTGCGCACCACCGCCGCGCTGCTGGAAAGCCTGGGGCACGCGGTCGAGGAAGCCGCCCCGGACATCGACGGCATGTCGCTGATGCGCACCTACCTGATGCTGTACTTCGGCGAGGTGGCCGCGCAGTTGCGCGAGCTGCGTGCACAGTTCGGCACCGCGCACCCGCACTTGCTGGAACCCGGCACGCGCGCACTGGCCGCCATCGGCGAGGCCGTCGGCGCCGGCGAATACATGCAATGGCAGCACCGCTGGAATGTGTTCGGACGCGCGCTGGGCGCGCACTTCGAGCGCTACGACCTGTGGCTGACGCCGACCACCGCCGACCTACCGCCGCACATCGGCGAGCTGGCGCCGACCCCGTTGCAGGAGCGCCTGCTGGACGTCGCCGCACGGCTGCGCGCGGGCAGACTGCTGCGCCGCCTGGGGGTGGTCGAGCAGGTGGCCTTGCGCAACCTGGCGCGCACGCCGTTTACGCAACTGGCCAACCTCACCGGCGTGCCGGCCATGAGCGTGCCGCTGCACTGGACCACGCAGGGGCTGCCGGTCGGCGTGCAATTCATGGCGCCATTCGGTGCCGAGTCGACGCTGTTCGCACTGGCCGCGCAGCTGGAGCAGGCGCGGCCCTGGGCGCAGCGGCGACCAGTGTTGTAAAGCCCCAGGGCGGAATCCGGGACAGGCTTCCGTGGGACACGATGCCGGTCGCGCCAGGATGCGCCCGCGTGTCGATTAAACTGGCACGATGCCCGCAGCGCACCCGCACCGATGAGCGTCGACTGGCAGGCCGCGCGGCGCGCGCTGGCCCGGCGCCTGTTGCGCCCGTCCGCCGTGCCCGCCGCCGCCGACGCCATCGTGGCGCGCGGGATCACCAGCGTGCTGGTGGCGCGGCCCAATCACCGCCTCGGCAACGTGCTGCTGCTGACCCCGCTGCTGCAGGAGCTCGAGCGCCTGCTGCCGCAGGCGCGCGTGGACGTGCTGGCCGGACCACCGTTTGCCGCCTGTCTGCTGGAGGGCTATCCCATGGTGCGGCGGGTGGATACGCTCAGCGCGCGCCCGTTGCACCAGCCGGGTGCGTTGTGGCGGCTGTGGCGCGAGCTGCCGCATCGCGGCTACGTGCTGGCCCTGGATGCCGCCGAACGCTCGCAATCGGCGCGCTGGGCGGTGACGCGCAGTGCCGCGCGCTGGCGCGTGGGCATGGACGATGCGCCGGATGCGCCCGGACTGACACGGGCGATCGCGTTCGCGGACTGCAGCCTGCATCAGGCGCAGATGCCGGTGCGCATGTTGCGCGCGGCGCTGGGTCACGACCCTGCCGCCGCACCGCCGCCGCCGCCGCTGGCGTTGCGCCTGCGCGACGCGGAGCGCGCGCAAGGCCGGGCGCGCCTGCAGCGGCTGCTGGGCGAGGCGGCGCCCGCCGCGCCGCGCATCGGCTTGTTCGCCGAGGCCACCGGCGCCAAGCGCTTCGCGCATGCGTTTTGGCAGGCGTTGGCGGCGGCACTGCGCACGCACGTGGCGCAGGCGCGGCTGGCCGAGATCGTGCCTGCGCATGGCCGCCCGTTGCTGCCGGAACTGCCCGGCATTCACACTGCGCCGCTGCGCGATGCGGCGGCGCTGTGCGCCGGTTTCGATCTGGTGATCGCCGCGGATTCGGGCCTGATGCACTTGGCCGCGGCCAGCGGCGTACCGCTGCTGGGCTTGTTCCAGGCTACCGATCCGGCGCGCTACGCGCCTTACGGCGCGCGGCAATGCGGATTGCAGGCACGCTCGCTGAGCGCAGCCGAGATTGCCGGCACGGCGCTGGCGTTGATCGGCCCTGCGTGATCGCGACCGCGCCCGGCGGCGCGACGCCATCGCATGATCCGCTGCTGCGGCGCTTTGACACACGCACCCATCGGCGTATTCTTGATTCGCGTCAAGTCGCATCCGCACACGGGTTTGGCATGCTGCATATGCACCGTTGGGGGTGCGCAGCGGGAGTTGATCATGGGTACGCGAGGATTACGGCGAGACGCGTGGCGCGCGATGGCGCTGGCCGGCCTGGCGCTGGTGGGTTTCGCGGCGTCGAATGCAGCACGCGCCGTGCCGATGTTCGCGCGGGAGACGGGGCAGCCGTGCGCGGCCTGTCACATCGGCGGCTTCGGGCCGCAACTGACGCCGTTCGGACGGCAGTTCAAGCTCGACGGCTACCGCCTAGACGTGCACAAGGGCTGGGATACCCACCTCTCGGCCATGGCCGTGGAATCGTTCACCCACACCCAGCAGCCGCAGGCGGCGCCACCGGCGCCCAATTACGGCCTCAACAACAATACCGAACTACAGCAGGCCTCGATTTTCTACGGCGGCAAGCTGGCCGATCACTGGGGCATGCTGGGTCAATTCACCTACCAGCAGGCAACCGGTCAGTGGGGCTGGGACAACACCGATGTGCGCTACGCGCACAATTACATGCTGGGCGGCAAGGGCGGCGTGTTCGGCGTTTCCATCAACAATAACCCGACGGTCTCGGACGTGTTCCAGACCGCGCCGGCGTGGATGTATCCCTATTTCGCCACCGACCTGGTGCCGGGGCCGCCGACGTCTCCGGCGATTATGGGCGCCTTCGGAGGGCAGGTGCTGGGTACGACTGCGTACACCATGTTCGATTCGCACTGGTACGGCGAGGCCGGGTTTTACCGCACGCTGCCCTCGAGCCTGCTGCAGCGGCGTCCCTTCAACGCCGGATTCAATGGCCGCATCGTCGGCGCCGCGCCCTACGCGAGAGTGGCCTACACGCGCAACATCGGCGCCGGTGATATCGAAGTGGGCGGGATGTTTTTCGACGCGCGCCAGGGGCAGATCGGCACCAACGGCAACGGCACTGTGATTTCGGTCGCTGGACCCTACAACGAGTACAAGGACTATGGCGTGGATGCCAGTTATCAGTACCTGGGCACCGGCAAGAACATCTTTACCGTCGATGCGTTGTACGTGACCGAGCGGCAGACCTTGACCGGCACCTACGGCCAGGGCGGGGCGAGCAACCTACACAACACGGTCAACTCGCTCAATCTCAACGGCTCATACTGGTACGAGAACACCTATGGCATCACTCTGGCGGGGTTCCGCAACAACGGCACCGCCGATCCCATCCTGTATGCCAACCGCACCGGCTCACCGTTGACCCAGGGCTACATGGTGGAGCTCAACATCAATCCGTTCGGCAAGTTCAACTCGTTCGACAAGCCCTGGGTGAACCTGCGCTTCGGTCTGCAGTACACCTACTACACGCTGTTCGACGGTGCGGCCACCAACTTCGACGGCGCCGGCACCAACGCGCACGCCAACAACACGCTATTCGCATACGTCTGGACTGCGTTCTAATCAGAGCGGTTTGCAAAACCGCTCCGGCACATGGATGTGCCGCCGCGACGAGCACGCAAGTGCTTGTCGCAACAAAGGTGGCGCGGCTTTGCCGCTCCCGTTTGCTTGCAAACCGCGGCAGGATGCCCGGTTTTGCAAACTGATCACCAGAGACATCCGGTCCACTGCGCCGCGTCCGCCACCTGGCGGGCGCGGTTTTGTTTTCAGCACGTTCGGGTTGCAGGCATGATGCGCGCATGAATGCGCTGAGCCTCCCTCCGCTTCTGCTGCAGTTCGCAGCTACGGTGGTGCTGTCGTTTGTGTTGGGGCTGGAATTGCACAGCTACCGGCGCGCTCAGGATGAGGGCATCGGCTTCGGCACCACGCGTACATTGACGTTGATTGGTGCCGGCGGTTTCCTGCTTTGGCTGCTTGACGGAGCCGCGCCTCGCGGGCTTTACCTCGCCGGGCTCGCGGCGCTGGCGGTGTGGCTGGCGGTGGATCTGGCCAAACAAGGCAGCGACGCGCGGGCGGTGCACGGTGACGGCGGCGCCCTGCTGCCTTCGGTGATTGCCTTGCTCGCCTATGCCTTGGGTCCGCTGGTGATGACACAGCCGTACTGGCTGATCGCCGCAGTATTGATCGTTGCCATCCTAATGATGGCCGAAAAGCCGCTGATCCGTAAGTTTTCCGACGCGATTCCGATGCGCGAGGGCACCACTCTGGCCGAGTTCCTGATGCTGGCGGGCCTGGTGCTGCCGCTGCTGCCGAATACGCCGATCCCGGGGTTGATGGACATCACTTATGCCAAGGTTTGGATGGCCGTGGTGCTGATTTCGGCGATTTCGTACGCGGGATATCTCGCGCGCACCTACGTGTTTCCAAGGGCCGGCACACTGCTCACCGGGCTCCTCGGAGGGGTGTACTCGAGTACGGCCGCAACCGTGGTGCTGGCGCGGCAAGCACGGACGGACGCCGATATCGCTGCGCAGGCGCCGGCGGCGGTGGCGTTGGCTACGGCGATGATGTATGCGCGGCTTTGGGTGGTGATCATCCTGCTCGGCCATTTGCCCGCCGCGCTGCGGCTGGCATTGCCTTTTGGACTGCTGTTTGCAGGAACCATGGCCGTGACAGCGTGGCTGTCGGGGCGCGGAAAGCGTCAAAGTTCCCATGTCGCCAAGGCCACACTCGTACCGCGCAACCCACTCGATCTTCCGGTGGCCTTTTTGTTCGCTGGGCTGTTCGTGGCATTTGCAGCAATCACGAAGTTTGTTACCACCGACTTCGGAGCCACCGGGCTGCATGTGCTGAGCTTTCTGGTCGGTTTCTCTGACATCGACCCTTTCGTGCTGTCGTTGCTGGCCGGGCACTTTCATGTCGGCGAAGCCAACATTGTCGGCGCGGTGCTGATTGCCTCGGGAAGCAACAACCTGCTGAAAGCGGGCTATGCGCTGGCGCTTTCGCGGCAACGCGCGATGCTGCCGACTGCGAGCTGGCTTGCGATGACCTTGCTGATCTCCCTGGCCTGGGCGCGTTACGCGTCCTGATGAAGCTCCGGAAACTCTGCCTTGCCCCGATTCGTTCGCGTTCAATCAGGCCCAAGCCGGATCGGTTCGCCGGCGCCCGGCATCTGCCAGCTGTAGCCGGCCCTGTCGAGCAAGGCGCCAAAAGCCTGCATGCCGCGCGCGTAGTCACCGTGCACGAGCAGCACTCGGCGCGGCCGACCGCACCGACGAAGCCAAGCCAGAAGCTCGTTTTGCCCGGCATGTGCCGAGAAGCCGTTGATGGTATGCACCTGGGCGCGTACGGGAATCTCGTCACCAAACAGGCGCACGCTGCGCGCGCCATCGATGATCTGCCGGGCCAGGGTGCCGGTTGCGGCATAGCCTACGAACACGACGCTGTTGTCGGCGTGCCCCAGGTTGTGGCGCAGGTGATGGCGGACGCGGCCGCCGCTGGCCATGCCGCTACCGGCCATGATCACCGCGCCGCCGCGGATCAGGTTGATGGCCATCGACTCTGCCGACTCGCGGGTCATGCGCAGACCCATCAGTTCCAGCGGCTGGTCGCGATCGAGTTCATGCCTGAAGCTGGCGCGCAGATCCCCACGGTGGGCCAGGAAGATCTCGGTGGCCGAGATTGCCATCGGCGAGTCGAGGAACACCGGCATGTGTTCGGGTAGGGCGCCGGCCCGGATGCCGCTGTACAGCGCGTACAGGACTTCCTGCGCGCGCTCGAGTGCGAAGCTTGGAATGATCACATTGCCGCCGCGCTTCAGTGTGCCCGCCACGGCCTGCACCAGTTCATCCACCGAGGCCTGCCAGGGCCGGTGATCACGGTCCCCGTAGGTTGTTTCCATCACTACGACGTCGGGCGGCAACGGCGGCGGCGACGGATCATCCAACAGCGGACGCCCGGGATTTCCAATGTCGCCCGAAAAGAGAACGCTCAGCGCCTCGCCGGCGTCTTCTATTTCCAGCAGGATGGAGGCCGAACCCAGGATATGTCCGGCATTCACGAACGTAGCGTGGATACCCGCCGCCACGGCATGCCGTTCCCCGTAGGCCAAGGGCGCTGCGAAGCTGTCCATGCAGCGTAAGGCGTCGGTGATGCCATACAGCGGTGGCGGCACTGCCGTAGCCCCTCGCTTGGCGCGGCGTTCGGCGCGGCGCGCATCTTCCTCCTGCAGGCCGGCGGCATCCAGCAACACCAGCCGCGCCAACTCGCGCGTGGCCGCAGTGCAAAACACGGTGCCGTTGAAACCGCGCTTGCCCAGCAGCGGCAGGCGTCCGCAGTGGTCGAGGTGGGCGTGGGTCAACAGCACTGCGTCCAGTCGTGCGGTATCGAACCCGAACGCCTCGCTATTGTCTTCCTCGAGTTCACGGCTGCCCTGGAACAAACCGCAATCGACCAGCACGCGTGCGCGTGCGGTCTCGATCAGATGGCACGAACCCGTGACCTGCTTGGCGGCGCCGTGGCTGGAAAAACGGATCATGCCGCTGCCAGCATGGCGAGGATGCCCGCGGCCAGCAACTCGGTCAGATCAATGGGAATGGCGTTGTGCGCGACGCTGTTGCTGCACACCACATGTGCCGCGCCAGCGGCCAGGATGGCCGGCAGCGCATCGCCTGCACAAAGCCCGTGTACGGCGACGCACACGGGCGCCGGCGTGCCTAGGCGGCGCAGCTGCTCGAGCGTGGCGATCAATGTGCGCCCGGTGCTGATCACATCGTCCACGAGCACTGGCGTGTAATCGCGCCATGAGCTGAACTCGGGCAACTGCACCCGCACTGCGCGATCACCGAGGCGGGTCTTGCGTAGCACCTGCACAGGCGCACCGGCCAGCGATGCCACAGCCTTCGCCCATTGCGCGCTTTCTTCGTCGGGACCGATGATCAGCGGATCATCGACATTGCGAGCGATCCAGTCGGCCAGCAGCGGCGCGGCGGTGAGCGCCCGTGAGCGCGCCGTGTAGATCTCCTCCAGCCGGTGGATGCGGTGCAGGTGCGGATCCACGGTGAGCACCCAGTCGAAGTGTTGCGAGAGCATGCCTGCGTAGATACGCGCGGAGACCGCCTGGCCGGGCGCGAAGCGCGCGTCTTGGCGCATGTAGGCGAGGTAGGGGGCGAGAAGGCCGACCCGGCGCGCGCCCAGTTCACGCAGTGTCGCCGCGGCCAGAAGCAGCGGCACGGTCTTGGTGTCCGGCTTGTCCAGCGTGCAGACAAGTACAGTTTCGGAGTCGGGGTTGACCTGTTCGGCGTCAACGGTTGGCAGCGATTCGCCGTCGGGAAAGCGATGCACGGTGCAGACGCTGCTGTGCGCTGCATGGCCGGCTGCAGCAAGAACCTGAGCCAGGCGATCGGCGGTGGACTCGTTGCCGGGCATGGCGTGCAGAACGATGCGCATGCTCAATCCTCCAGTTGCGCGATTTCGGTATGGCGCCGCACGAAACCGATTGCATACACCGACTCGCCCCGGGATTCGGCAGGCCGCGCGAACAACGGTTGTCCGTGCACGATGTGCTCACCCACGCGGGCGTCCAGTCGTATACCCGCGCAGTTTGCCTGCGGTGCGCCGGCCCGCCTGGCGGCGTGCGCCGGCATGCGGTTGCCGATTGCGGCTACGCGATCCGGCATGGATCTGCGACACCTCCCACGTGGCCACAGCCCATCTTGCACCGTCGATTGTGCGCAGCTTCCACGGGCGCGGCTTGACCCGGATCAATCGCGGCTCAAGTGGACTGCGGCAGTACCTTCCCGGGATTGAGCAGGCCGTCGGGATCGAGCGCCTGCTTCAGTGCGCGCATCATCGCCAGCGCCACCGGATCCTTGAACTTCGTCAGCTCGCCGGTCTTCAGCATGCCGATGCCGTGTTCGGCCGAGAAGCTGCCGCCCGCGGCGACCGCGGCCTCGTGCAGCAGCGCGTTGCAGGCGGACTCGTGGCGCGCGCGGAACGCCTCGGCGTCGACGCCGGCCGGCGCCTGCACGTTGTAGTGCAGGTTGCCATCGCCCAGATGGCCGAACACGATCAGCCGCGCCTCGGGAATCATGCGTTCGAGTCGTGCGGCGGTATCGGCCACGAAGCCGGCCATGCGCGATACCGGTACCGCGATGTCATGCTTGATGTTCAGCCCCTCGGCGGCTTGCGCCAGCGGGATGTGCTCGCGAATCCGCCACATCGCCGTGGCCTGCGCCAGCGAGGCCGCCACCGCGCAGTCGTGCACGGTGCCGACTTCCAGTGCCTGGCCTAGCACGGTTTCCAGCCGCTCCTGCGCGTGCGCCTCGCTCTCGCTGTCGGACAGTTCCAGCAGCACGAACCAGGGCGCGGAATCGGCGGGCAGTGGCGCGCGCAGCGCGGGGAAGTGGCGCGCCACCAGTTCGATGCAGGCGCGGCCCATCAGCTCGAAGCCGGTGAGGCCGGCATCCAGCGCGTCGCGCGCCTGCGCCAGCAGCGCCACCGCCTGTGCGGGGTCCGCCAGCGCCGTCCATGCCGTACGCCGCGCCACTGGCTGCGGATGCAACGCCAGGCTGGCGGCGGTGATGATGCCCAGCGTGCCTTCGCTGCCGATCAGCAGATCGCGTAGGTCATAGCCGGTGTTGTCCTTGCGCAGGCTGGACAGGCCGTGCCAGACGGCGCCCTGCGCAGTGACCGCTTCCAGCCCCAGGCACAGCGCGCGCGCGTTGCCGTAGCGCAGCACCGCGGTGCCGCCAGCGTTGGTCGAAAGCACCCCGCCGATGGTCGCGCTGCCCTCGGCGGCTAGGCTGAGCGGAAACAGCAGCCCGGCCGCGCGTGCGGCGTGCTGCACCTCGGCCAGCACGCAACCGGCCTCGGCCACCAGCACGCGGTCGGCCATGTCGATGTCGCGGATGCGGCGCATGCGCCTGAGCGACAGCAGCAGTTGTACGCCACTGCCGTCGGGCGTGGCGCCGCCGGCTAGGCCGGTGTTGCCGCCCTGCGGCACGATGGCCACGCGCGCGGCATGGCACAGCCGCACCACGGCCGCGACCTCGTCGGTGCTGCCCGGCAACACCACCGCCAGCGGCGTTCCGCGGTAGCGCTTGCGCCAGTCCTCGGCATAGCCGGCCACGTCACCGGCGGCCGTCAGCACATAGTCAGCGCCAAGGGTGGCGCGCAAGGTGTTCAGCAGTAGGTGAGGGCTCATACCGGAATCCTCGCACCAAACCGGGTGTCGGCGCGCATCGCTGCGGGGCCTGCGTTGCGAATCCGGCGCGAGAGCATGGTGGCAGCGCGGTCGTCCGCAGGCCGCGCGCAGCGGGCGGCTGCCCTGGTCCGATCGCCGCCGCTTACGATCCGGCGCGCGCCAGTGCGCCGAATGGACTTGCGCCAGCCCAGGCTCCGCGGCGAGGCCCGTCCGGCCCTTCATGCTGCGCCGGCGGGCAACGCTCGGCGATACTGCGTGCATGAGCGAGTACGCAGATCTGCTGGGCGCCACGGGCGCGCTGGCGGCACATATCGATGGCTTCGTGCCGCGCGCTGCGCAGCAGGCCATGGCCGAGGCCGTGGCCGACGCGGTGACGGCGCGCGCGCAACTACTGGTGGAGGCGGGCACCGGCACCGGCAAGACTTTCGCCTACCTGTTGCCGGCGCTGCGCAGCGAGGATCGCTTCATCATCTCCACCGGCACCAAGGCGCTGCAGGACCAGTTGTTCAAGCGCGACTTGCCGCGGGTGGCGCGCGCGCTGGGCGTCACGCCGCATGCCGCGCTGCTCAAGGGCCGCGCCAATTACCTGTGCCTGCACCGGCTGGATCTGGCGCGTGCCGACGGCCGCCTGTCGCCTCTGGAGACGCAGCAATTGGGCCTGATCCAGGCCTGGTCGGCGCGCACCCGCAGCGGCGACCGCGCCGAGTTGGCCGCCGTCCCCGAGGATGCGCCGGTGTGGCTGCGCGCCACGTCCACCACCGAAAACTGCCTGGGCGGGGAGTGTCCGCGCTTCGAGGACTGCTGGCTGGTCAAGGCGCGTCGTGCGGCGCAGGAGGCGCGCGTGGTCGTGGTCAACCATCACTTGCTGCTGGCCGACCTGGCGCTGAAGCAGGATGGATTCGGCGAGATCCTGCCCGGCGCCGCGGCCTTCGTGATCGACGAGGCGCACCAGTTGCCGGAGCTGGCCGGACAGTTCTTCACCGAGAGCCTCAGCCACCGGCAGCTTGCGGATCTGGCGCAGGACGCGCTGGCCGAGTGCGCGGGCGTCAGCGGCGCGCTGCCGGCGCTGAGCCCGCCGGCGGACGCGCTGCAGCAATCATTGCGCGAGGCGCGGCTGGCCTTCGAGCGCCTGCCCGAGCGCGCGGCGCTGGACACGCACGAAGGCGAGCCTGCGCTGGCCGTGGCGCTGGATACCTTGGCCACCGCGTTGCGCGAGTTCGACGCCGCGTTGGAGACGCAGGCCGCGCGCAGCAAGGGTCTGGCCGCGGTGTACGAGCGCGGCCAACGCGCGCAGGCGCTGCTGGCACGGCTGTGCTCGCAGGATGCGCCGGCCGACGCCGTGCGCTGGTACGAACGCCACCCGCGCGGTTTCGCGATGCACGCCACACCGCTGGATGTGGCGGCGCCGCTGGCTGCGCTGCGCGCGCGCATGCCGGCGGCATGGATCTACACCTCGGCCACGCTCACGGTCGCCGGGCGCTTCGATCATCTGGTCCAGCGCCTGGGTCTGCGCGAACCGCGCACACTGCGGCTGGACAGTCCCTTCGACTACGCGCGGCAGGCATTGTGCTATCTGCCGCCGGGCCTGCCCGACCCGTCCGGACGCGAGTACACCGTGCGCGTGCTCGAGGCGGTGTTGCCGGTGTTGGCCGCCTCGCGCGGGCGCGCGTTCCTGCTATTCACCTCACACCGCGCGCTGAAGCTGGCCGCCGAGTGGTTGCCCGAACGCATGCCCTGGCCGCTGCTGGTGCAAGGCAGCGCGCCGCGCCACGAACTGCTGCAGCGTTTCCGCGGCAGCGCGGGCGGAGTGCTATTGGGCGCGGCCAGCTTCTGGGAAGGCGTGGACGTGGCCGGCGAGGCGCTGAGCGTGGTGGTGATGGACAAGCTGCCCTTCGAAGCGCCGGGTGATCCGGTGCTGGAAGCGCGCCTGTCCGCGTTACGGGACGCCGGCGCCAATCCCTTCGCCGACTGGCAGGTGCCGAATGCCGTGATCGCCTTCAAGCAGGGCGCCGGGCGGCTGATCCGCAGCATCGAGGATCGCGGCGTGCTGGTGCTGTGCGACCCGCGCCTCAGCGCACGCGGCTACGGTCGGCAGTTTCTGGACAGCTTGCCGCCATTGCCGCGCACGCGGCGCATCGAGGACGTGCAGGCGTTTTTCGCCGTGGCGAAAGATGCGGCGGAGGCGTGAACCGTAACCAGTGCCGGGACTCGATAGCCGGGAGTTTCCGTGTTCAAGCCATCTGCGCGGCAGGGTCCGGTCGCACGCATGCAAGGCTCGTCCGGATTCCGGATCGGCATCGTGAGCCGTCCGGCATGACGAGCGCACAAATCGTTTACCCAAAGCCCCGAGCATGACGAATGCGCGGCGCTCGCCTAAGCTGCGTGCATGAATCTGCTCGCGCTGGAAACGTCCACGGATCAATGTTCGGTCGCGCTGTGGTGCGATGGCGCGCTGCTGACGCGCAGCCTGCACGCGCCGCGACGCCAGGCCGAGATCCTGCTGCCGATGTTCGACGAGGTACTGGCCGAAGGCGGCATCACGCGCGGCCAGCTCGACGGCATCGCCTTCGGGCGCGGTCCGGGCGCGTTCACCGGTGTGCGTCTGGCGGTGTCGGTGGCGCAGGGGCTGGCGCTGGCGCTGGATCGTCCGGTGCTTCCGGTGTCCACGCTGGCGGCGCTGGCACTGGCCGCACCCGTTGCCGCGCCGTGCGTGCTGGCGGTGCTGGATGCGCGCATGGGCGAGGTGTACGCCGGCGCATTCCGGCGCGCCGCCGCCGCGGTGCTCGATCCGCTCGGCGCCGAAACCGTGGGTGCCGCCGCCGCGCTCGAGGTGCCGGCCGCGCCGGCATGGTTCGGCGTGGGCAGCGGCTGGGCCGTCCACGCCGAAGCGTTGGGTCGGCGTCTGGGTGCCGCCGTGCTGGCGGGCATCGATGCGGCCGCCGTGCCCGAGGCCGCCCAGGTGGCGCGGTTGGCCGCACCCACGCTGGCCGCCGGTGGCGGCGTGCGTGCCGATCAGGCGCTGCCGGTGTATCTGCGCGACAAGGTGGCGTTGACACGCACCGAACGCGGCGTGGCCTGAGCGCACATGATAGAGATCCCTTTGTCCGCGCTTATCCGCGCAGGTAGTCAGGGAGACCGGAATCCGCGGACCGCGCCGCGCTGACATCGGGACGCGGGAGGTGCGCCGGGAGCGTGCGCTCGGGAAAGGAAAGCGCCGCCAAGTCAGATATTGGCGGCGCTCTGGAGTGGCTGGAGCCTAATTCGTATCCGGACTCGGCGAATCAACCGCATTTGCTGTAGCCGCAGGCCAGGCAGGTGGCGCAGCCGTCCATCAGCACGACGGCGCTGGTATTGCACTTCGGGCACAGCGTGGCACCGGCCGGATAGCCGCCTGCTTCGCCTGCGCCGACGTCGTGCGCGGCGCCTGGGGCTTTCAGGGTGGCCTCGTAGGCGGCGCGCTTCTCGTTGATGAGCGCACGCTGCGCCTCGGAGATTTCGCTGTCCTTGATCATGCCGATGCTCTTGAGGTGTTGCTCGACGATCAGGCCCAGCTCGGCGACGATCGAAGGCATGTAGGTGCCGCCAGGCTTGAAGTAGCCGCCGCGCGGATCGAACACGGCCTTCAGTTCCTCGACCAGGAAGGTGACGTCGCCGCCCTTGCGGAACACGGCGGACATGATGCGGGTCAGCGCCACGATCCACTGGAAGTGGTCCATGTTCTTCGAGTTGATGAAGATCTCGAAGGGACGGCGCGATTCGTGCGGCGTGCCGGCGTTGAGCACGATGTCGTTGATGGTGACGTACAGCGCGTGCTCGAACAGCGGCGACTTGATCTTGTAGGTGGCGCCCACCAGCACCCCGGGGCGCTCCAGGCGCTCGTGCATCTGGATCACTTCGGCCTGCGGCTCGGTCGGCGCCGCGGCGCTGGCTTCGGCTGCGCCGCCGTCGGGGCGCTTGACGTTGTAGCCCTTGATTTTGCGAGTGATCTTGATGGTCATGGCGTGACTGCGGGTGTGGCCTGGGGGGGGCGGTCTGGGGCGCCGCGTGGATGGGCATGTGCGAGGCATGCCTGATGCCGTGGCGGCGCGCTGTCGCGAAAGCCGCGGGCGCCGCCCGGCGCCCGCGGGATGCTGCGGGCGTTACTTCTTCTTGGCAGTGGACTTCTTGCCGGCTGCTTTTTTAGCAGCCTTCTTGGGCGACTTTTTGGCGACTGCCTTCTTGGCGGTCTTCCTGGCGCTCTTGACGGCTTTCTTGACCGCCTTGACCAGCTTCTTGGCGGTCTTTTTGGCGGCCTTCTTGACCACCTTCTTGGCTTTCTTGGGTGCGGCCTTCTTGGCTGCTTTCTTTGTTGCTTTCTTTGTTGCTTTCTTCGCGGCGGCCTTCTTGACCGGTTTTGCGGCCGGTTTCTTGGCCGCGGCTTTGCGGGGAGCGGCCTTCTTCTTGGAGGCAGGCTGCGTCTTGGGTGCCGGCTGTGCCGGCACCGCGGCGACCGGGGCCGGCGGCATGATGGAGAAACCGCTGCTCATGGGATCTTCGGGATTCATGTGTTCGCTTTGCATGACTTCAGCTCCGACAGTGGTTGAATAAAGAGCCTTGCGGGACGCGAGTGCATTCCCTCGGTGCTCAGAACTTGCCGTAATACCCTTCCTTCAGTGCATCGAACAGATTGGCGGCGGTGTGCGTCTCGCCGTCGTACTCGATTTCCTCGTTGCCCTTCACCTCGACAACGCTACCGTCTTCCAGCTCGAAGCGGTAGAGGGTGTTCTCGAGGTCGGAGTCCTTGACCAGCACGCCCTGGAACGCGGCCGGGTTGAAGCGGAACGTGGTGCAGCCCTTCAGGCCCTTCTGGTGCGCGTAGCGGTAGATGTCCTTGAAGTCCGCGTACGGATATTCGGTGGGCACATTGGCGGTTTTCGAAATCGAGCTGTCCACCCACTTCTGCGCGGCGGCCTGGATGTCCACGTGCTCGGTCGGCGAGATGTCGTCGGCAGCGACGAAGTAGTCGGGCAGCATGGCCTTGGCGTCGTCGCTGAAGGGCATGGCGGCGGCGTTGATCAGTGCCCGGTAGGCCAGCAGCTCGAAGCTGTACACCTCGATCTTTTCCTTGGTCTTGCGCCCCTCGCGGATGACGTTGCGCGAGTAATGGTGGGCGAAGCTGGGCTCGATGCCGTTGCTGGCGTTGTTGGCCAGGCTCAGCGAAATGGTGCCGGTGGGCGCGATCGACGAATGATGGGTGAAACGCGCCCCCACCTGCGCCAACTTCTCGGTGAGGTCGGGGCGCACCTCGGCGACGCGCTGCATGTAGCGGCTGTAGCGGGCATGCAGCACGCGGCCGGGCACGGTGTCGCCCACCTTGTAGCCGTCGCGCACCATTTCCGGGCGCTGCCGCAGCATGGCGCCGGTGACTACGAAATCCTCGGCGAGGATCGGCGCCGGGCCCTTCTCCTCGGCCAGTTGCAGTGCCACCTCCCAGCCGGCGATAGCCATTTCGCGCGCGACATCCTCGGTGAAGCGGCAGGCATCGCCGCTGCCGTAGCGCTGCTTGAGCATGGTCAGCGTGCTGCCCAGTCCCAGGAAGCCCATGCCGTGGCGGCGCTTGCGCAGGATTTCGTCACGCTGCTGCGGTAGCGGCAGGCCGTTGATCTCGACCACGTTGTCGAGCATGCGCGTGAACACGCGCACCACTTCGCGGTATTCGTCCCAGTCGAAGCGCGCCTTGGGGCCGAACGCGTCGCGCACGAACAGGGTGAGGTTGACCGAGCCCAGCAGGCAGGAGCCATAGGGCGGCAGCGGCTGTTCGCCGCAGGGGTTGGTGGCGCGGATGTTCTCGCACCACCAGTTGTTGTTCATTTCGTTGACACGATCGATCAGGATGAAGCCGGGCTCGGCGTAGTCGTATGTCGAGACCATGATCATGTCCCACAGATGCCGAGCCCTGACGTGGCCGTAGATCTTGCAGGCCACCAGGCCATCCTCGCGCACGATGTAATTCTCGTGGGTGGGCCATTCGCGCCAGATCACCTGCGCCGGATCGGCGAGGTCCACCTCGTCCCGTTCCTTGACGTGCACCGGAAACAGCAGCGGCCAGTCGGCGTCCTGTTCGACGGCGTGCATGAAATCGTCGGTGACCAGCAGCGAGAGGTTGAACTGGCGCAGGCGGCCATCCTCGCGCTTGGCGCGGATGAATTCGCGCACGTCCGGATGCGCCACGTCGAAGGTGCCCATCTGCGCGCCGCGGCGGCCGCCGGCGCTGGAGACGGTGAAGCACATCTTGTCGTAGATATCCATGAACGACAGCGGCCCGGAGGTGTAGGCACCGGCGCCGGACACGTAGGCACCGCGTGGGCGCAGCGTGCTGAACTCGTAGCCGATGCCGCAGCCGGCTTTCAGCGTCAGCCCGGCCTGGTGCACTTTCTCCAGGATGTCGTCCATCGAGTCGCGGATGGTTCCCGACACCGTGCAATTGATGGTGCTGGTGGCCGGCTTGTGCGCCAGCGCGCCGGCGTTGGAGGTGATGCGTCCGGCCGGAATGGCGCCGTGGCGCAGCGCCCACAGAAAACGTTCGCGCCAGTGCTCGCGCAACTGCGGCGTCGCCTCGACGTCGCTGAGCGCTCTCGCGATGCGCTGGTAACTGGCGTCGATGTCGGCATCCACTGCCACGCCCTGCTTGGTTTTCAGCCGGTACTTCTTGTCCCAGATGTCGAACGATGCGGGCTGCAGCGGAATCTCCGCGGCGCCGGGAAGGGCAGAGGTGGCACGTGCCGTACTCATCGTGGATCGGACTCCTTGACTGCTATCGCGTGACGTGTCGCGCGGATTGTTCAGTGCATGCGTGCGCGGAAGGATGCGTGCCGCGCGCG
>JAJYQO010000006.1:35280-41359 GCA_021794575.1 Pseudomonadota bacterium
GCGCGCGTGCGCTGGCTGTTTCGCGGCATGCTGGCAACCCCTCCCGAGGAACGCTGCGGACCCCACCCGTTGGGTTGCGCGATCGACGCGACCACAACATCTTGTGGTGAAACCGGTCGCAACGCTAACGCCGCCAACGCGAGGTGTCAATGCGCATTTCGGATGCCACGTCGCGCTTGCGCGCGTTGCCCGATCGCGGCACCTTGACGCGGGTTCGATGACCGGAGATGCACCATGCAGCGCGTGTTCCGCAGTTGGCTTTCCGCGGTCGCATTCGCCGCCGTGCTGACAGCCGCGCCACCGCGCGCGCACGCCGGCACGCTGCCGATGGCGGTGGGCGGCCAAACGCTGCCCTCGCTGGCGCCGATGCTGAAAAACGTGACCCCGGCGGTAGTCAACATCGCCTCGAAAACGCGCGTGCGCGAACGCAATCCGTTCTTCGACGATCCGGTGTTCCAGCAGTTCTTCGGCCTGCCGCCCGAGCAGGAACGCACCGAGCAATCGCTGGGTTCCGGCGTGATCATCGATGCGCGGAAGGGCTACGTGCTGACCAACAACCACGTCATCGCCGGCGCCGACCGCATCCGCGTCACCCTGCAGGACGGGCGCAGCTTCGACGCGCGCGTGCTGGGCGCCGACCCGGGCAGCGACCTGGCCGTGCTGCAGATTCCCGCGCAGTCGCTGCATGCGTTGCCGGTAGCCGATTCCTCGAAGCTGCAGGTGGGCGACTTCGTGGTGGCGGTGGGCGATCCGTTCGGTCTCGGGCAAACGGTGACTTCGGGCATCGTCTCGGCGCTGGGCCGCAGCGGCGTGGGCGACGGCTACCAGGAGTTCATCCAGACCGACGCCTCGATCAATCCCGGCAACTCCGGCGGCGCGCTGGTCAACCTGGCCGGGCAGATGGTCGGCATCAACACCATGATCCTCAGCCCCAGCGGCGGCAACGTCGGCATCGGCTTCGCCATTCCCTCCGACCTGGCGCTGGACGTGATGCGTCAGCTCATTGCCTACGGCAGCGTGCGCCGCGGCACGCTGGGTGTGCAGGTACAGCGCCTGGATGGCCCGTTGCGCCGCGCGCTGAAGTTGCCGGCGGATGCCGCCGGCGTAGTGGTCACGCGCGTGGCGGCGGATTCCAGTGCCGCGCGCGCCGGCCTGCGCGTGGGCGACGTGCTGCAAGCTGTCAACGGTCAGGCGGTGGACTCGGATGTCGCTTTGGGCACGCTGGAAGGACTGCTGCCGGTGGGTCAGCCGGTGCGCTTGCGGGTGCTGCGCGCGGGCCGGGCGCTGCAGCTGTCGGCCACGTTGCAGGGACCGAGCATCGCCGACACCGAGGGCGGCATGCTCGATCCGCGCCTGGCCGGAGCCAGCTTCAGCGACATCCCGCCCAGCCAGCGCGAGCAGGGCCGCTACGGCGTGGCGGTGACGCGTGTATTGCCCGGCAGCGCGGCAGCGCGTGCCGGCCTGCGCGTCGGTGACGTGGTGATCGGTGTCGACCGCGCCGGCGTGACCGGCCTGCGCGGGCTGGACCGGCTGCTGCGCAGGCAACCGCACGCGCAGGTGCTCACGTTGCTGCGCGGCGGGCGCGGCTACTACCTCGAGTTGCACTGACCGGATGCACCGAGCATGCGTGCCGTGCACGGATGGCCTTCGGTCTGCCGCGGGCACGTTGTCGTGCCGTCAAGCTGAACGGCAAAGCGTGATCTGGCACGTGCGCGCGCGCGGGTGCATGCTGATAATTGCGGCGTCGATCCCCGAGACGCGTCCATGTCGCTACGACACCGTTTGACCGCAGTGCCGCTGATCGCCCTGTGCGCTGCCGTGTCCGCCTTCGCGGCGCCCGCGCACTCCACGACGTTGCGCTGGCGCGGCGACTACACCACAGCCAACAGCTTGGCCGAGAGCCTCGGCAAGGCCTGGGCGCGTGACGGCGGTGGTCGGCTCGACGTGGATTCGTTCAACACCATCTCCGGCATCGACCAGGCCCTCTCCGGTAAGGTCGACATCGCCGGCAGCGCGCGGCCGCCGTTCGGCGGTCGGCCGCAGGAGTCGCGTCTGGAATTCACGCCGCTGGCCTGGGACGAACTGGTGCTGATCACTCGCCGCGGCAACCCGGTGCACGACATCACGCTGCACCAGTTGTACCAAATCTACATGGGCTATATCACCAACTGGAGACAATTGGGCGGCCCGGCCCGGCCGATCAACCTGTACTCGATCGCCAGTCCGCTGGACGGCCTCGAGTTCGACTTGCGCGCGCTGTTGTACGGGCGCGGCGACCAGGAGATCGCGGCGCCGCGGCTGTACCTCAACACCCAGCAGCTGCAGATCGCGGTGGGGCTGGACCCCGATGCGCTGGGTCTCAGCGCGTACTCGAATGTCTACGACAATCCCAAGCTGCAGATGCTGCGGGTCGAAGGCGTGCGGCCCGACCGGGCCACGCTCGCCAACGGTACCTACCCGCTGCTGGCGCCCCTGTACTTTGTCAGCAACCCCAACAACCCCGACGCCGCCGAGGTGCGCAAGTTCATGCGCTTCGCCGAGGGCCCGAAAGGCCGCGCGGTGATCCGCGCGCACGGCATGATTCCCTACGCCGACGGCGCCGCGCTGGCGGCCAGCGCCGATATGCGCGCGCAATGGATCACGGCGCGTCTGGCAGCTGAGGGGAGCGCCGGCAAGATCGCCATGAATGGTCCGCTGGCTGCGCCTGGTGCGACGTATTCGCAGGGTGCCAGTATCGCCCCCACTTCGCCCAACACGAGGGCTGCGCAGGCGCGCATGGATCGGCGCGACGCCAGCGACAAGCGCCGCGCGGCGTCCAAAGCCAGCACCGATGCCGATGGTGGCGGCGCGGAGTGACCGTGCTGCGTGCGCTGAGCCTGGATCTGGACGACACGCTGTGGCCAGTCGCGCCGGTGATCGAAGATGCCGAGGCGCAGTTGCACGGTTGGTTGAGCGCGCATCTGCCTGCGGTGGCTGCGGCATGGCCGCCGCCCGCGATGCGCGGGCTGCGCGAGCGCATCGCGCGGCATTGCCCGGAAATCGCGCATGATTTCAGCGCGCAGCGACGGCTGTCGCTGGCGCACGCGTTGCGCGCCTGTGCCGAGGACGAGGCGCACGCCGAAACAGCGTTTGAAGTGTTTTTTGCGGCGCGCAACCGCGTGCGCTGCTATCCCGACGCGCCGTTGGCGCTGGCGCGGCTGTCGGCGCTGCTGCCGCTGGCCAGCCTCAGCAACGGCAATGCCGATCTGGTGCGTATCGGCCTGGGCGCGCACTTCAGCGTGCGGATCGCCGCGCGCGAAGCTGGGGTCGCCAAGCCCGACGCACGCATTTTCATGCTGCTGTGCCGCCGCCTGGATTGCCCGCCGCAGCAGGTGCTGCACGTGGGCGACGATCCACTGCTGGATGTCGATGGCGCGCGTGCCGCTGGTCTGCGCGCGGCATGGCTCAACCGCGATGGGCGCGCATGGGCGGGTCCTGGTCCGGCGCCCGAGCTCGTGTTCACGGATTTGGGCGAACTGGCCGATTGGTGCGAACAGCATCTGGCCGCTGCCGCACCCGCGCGATCGGCCTAGCGGCGGCATGCGGCGGTAGTGCGCCGCGCATGGTCACCGGTGTGTCGAAAACACGCAGGGCACCGATTTCCGGCGCGCTGTTAGCATGCGGGCCCGCGCGCGTCGCGCCCCACGCCTGTCACGGAGTCCCGCCATGTCCGTCCTGATCGCCGCGCGCCGCGGCCTGCGCGTCGTGCCGCTGGAAACCGTCGATGCCGCCGCGCTGCCGGCCTGCCGCAGGCGCCTGTCCGCCGCGCAGCGGCGCTGGCTGGATGCCAGCGGTTTCGATGCGCGCAGCGGCGCTGTCGCACTGCTGGCGGACGCACGCGGCGGGCTGATACGCGTATTGGCCGGCGTGGCGCGCGAGGATTCGCTGTGGGCACTGGGCGGCCTCGCGCGGCAGTTGCCGGCGGGCGCATACGCGCTGGCGCCCGAAGGCGTGCTGGCGGACGCGCGCCTGGCCGTGCTCGGCTTCGTGCTGGGCGCTTATCGTTACACGCGCTACCACGGCGGACCGGAGCGCGCGCCGGCGTCGCTAGTGGTGGCGCAACCGCTGCTGGACGAACTCGCGCCGTTGCTGGAGGCCGCTGCCCGCGTACGCGACCTGGTCAACACGCCCACTGAGGATCTTGGCCCCGAACAGCTCGCCGCCGAAGTGCGCGCGTTGGGCAAACAACACGGCGCCAGGCTGCGCGAGTGGGTGGGCGAGGATCTGCTCAAACACAACTTCCCGACCATCCATGCCGTCGGCCGCGCCAGCCACCGCGCGCCGCGCCTGGTCGAGCTGCGTTGGGGCAAGGATCGGCATCCGCACCTGGTGCTGCTGGGCAAGGGCGTGTGCTTCGACAGCGGCGGGCTGGACCTGAAACCCGCGGACGGCATGCGCTGGATGAAAAAGGACATGGGCGGCGCCGCGCACGCGCTGGCACTGGCCGAGCTGGTGATGCGGGCCAGGCTGCCGGTGCGCCTGACCTTGCTGATTCCCGCGGTGGAGAACGCCGTCAGCGGCAATGCGCTGCGCCCGGGCGAGGTGATCCGTACCCGCGCCGGTCACACCGTGGAGATCGACAATACCGACGCCGAAGGCCGCCTGATCCTGTGCGACGCACTGGCTTATGCCGGCGAGCAGCAGCCCGATCTGATCATCGATTTCGCCACCCTCACCGGCGCCGCGCGCGTCGCCCTGGGTCCGGACCTGCCGGCGCTGTTCGGCAATCGCGATGCGCTGCGCGAAGCCGTGCTGGCCGCCAGCCGCAACGAGCATGATCCGTTGTGGCCGCTGCCGCTGTGGCGTCCGTACCGGCGCATGCTCGATTCCTACCTCGCCGATTTCGCCAACAGCGGTCCTTCGCGCCACGCCGGCGCCATCACCGCCGCGCTGTACCTGGAACGCTTCGTACCCGAGGCAACGCCCTGGCTGCACGTGGATGTTTACGCCTGGAACGACGCCGACCGCCCCGGCCGCCCCAGGGGCGGCGAAGCGCAAGGCCTGCGTGCGTTCTTCAGCTTCTTGCGCGAGCGCTACCGGTAGCCGGCCGGTGGCGGTCTCGCGCGTCGTCAATGTGCCACCAGCAGCGGCAGCGGACAGTCGCGGAACAGGGCGCGGGTGACGCCGCCGAGCACCATCTCGGCCAGGCGCGAATGGCCCCAGGCCCCCATCACGATCAGATCGCTGTCCAGCGCCTGCGCGCGCGCCAGGATGGCCGGCGCCGGCGCGCCATGGGACTCGAAGCGCTCGATGCTGGCGTGGATGCCGCGCTGCTCGAACCAGGTCGGCAGCGGTACCGGCGGCAGCCAGGCCATGCCTTCCGGGCCTCGCTCGCGGCTGCCGTCGAGCACGTGCACGGCGTCGGCCTGCGCCAGCAGCGGGGCGGCACCATGCAGCGCCCGCGTAGCCTCGATGCTGCCGTTCCAGGCCACCAGCACGCGATGGCCCGTGCTGTTAGCGCCGACGGCGGGCACCACCAGCACCGGACGGCCCGCCGCGAACACCGTGCGCGAAGTGCTGCCGAAGCCGATCGGCGCATCCTCGCGCACCTCGGGACGCTGCAGCAGCAGCAGGTCGGTGCTGGCCGCCGCCATGCTCAGCACTTCGGCCAGATCGCCCTCGCCGACGCGCCAGCTGCCGCGCAGGCCGCTGTCGCGCAGCAGTCCGGCCCACCAGCCGGCCTGCGCCTCGGCCGCCCTGCGCGCCCGTTCGGTCTCCTGCACCTGCAGCGTGACCGCCTCGGGCACCGCGAAGGTGGCGCCGGGCAGGGCGGCGGCATAGACGCCATCCAGACGCGCGCCCAGGCGCGTCGCCAGCTGCAGGGAGAGATCCAGCACGGCGTGACGCGCGCCGGGCTGCGGAACGTGCACGGCGAGCTGCAGATCGATCATGGCGGCATCCTCCAGGCTGTGTGGCGCGTTGCGCGCGGTTCAGCAACGTGGCAAGACTATCGCCGCGCCGCCATCGCGGCGAGCGCCACCACCGACGTGTCCGCTTCCTTGCCAGGAGAACCATCATGCGCAGCCGAATCCTTTCTCTG
>JAJYQO010000004.1:0-1481 GCA_021794575.1 Pseudomonadota bacterium
ATGCCTACGGCAACAACGTCAACTGGTGGACCAAGGCCGACCGCGCCGCCTTCGAGGCGCGCACCGGAAAGCTGGTCAAGCAGTTCGACGGCTACTCGCCGCTGCCGGGCAAGCACATCAACGGCAAGCTGACCCTGGGCGAGAACATCGCCGACCTGGGCGGACTCAACATCGCCTACACCGCCCTGCAGAACGCCATGAAGAAAGATCCCAAGCTGGCCAGCGCAAAGATCGACGGCTACA
Organism: Pseudomonadota bacterium; assembly: GCA_021794575.1. GTDB lineage: Bacteria > Pseudomonadota > Gammaproteobacteria > Xanthomonadales > Rhodanobacteraceae > Metallibacterium. Next base: position 244 of record JAJYQO010000004.1, read on the forward strand.
GCGAGGACCAGCGCTACTTCATGAGCTGGGCGCGCGTGTGGCGCGGATCGGTGCGCCCGGCGCGCGAGGAAGTGCTGCTCAACGTCGACCCGCACTCGCCGGCGCAATTCCGTGCCATCGGCGCGCCGTCGAACATGTCGGCGTTCTGGCAGGCGTTCCACTGCAAGCCCGGCCAGCCGATGGTGCGCGCCGGCGCCAGACAGGTGGTCATCTGGTAAGCGCGGCCGATCGCGCGCCACCCGAGGGGCGCTGCGGCGCCCCGGGTACGCGCGAAAGAGGGTCACTCGTATCGCAAGGCGTGCGCCGCCGGCGCGCGCGGCCGGCCTCGATCCGATCATGGCGCTCGGCTACGGCTGATCGGGCAGCGCCGCTGCCGGCGTCTCCTGCATGCGCGTGGCGCGGCGCATCAGCAGCGGGTAATAGGTGAAGTAGTAGGCGAACACCAGCCCGCGCAGCAGCGAGCTGAGCGGGTTGAGCACGTACTCGGCCATCTCGCGCTGGAACACCATGGCATGCGCCGGATCGAAGGCACCGGGGTTCATCAGGCCCAAACGGTGCATCAGCCAGAAGCGGTACACCAGGCGCAGCACGTACAGCACCAGGATGGCCGGACCGAACCAGGCGTGGCCGCGCAGTTTCAGCGTGCCGGCATCCCAGCGCAGCTCGGCCAACCGCGCCGCCCACACACCGAGCACGGCACCGCCGCCGATGCCGAGCAGCATGTACAGCAGTGCCGCGGCCAGCGCCGGACTGGCATTGGCGAGCGCGGCGTGCGCGAGACTCCAGTCGTCCCACAGCAGCAGCGCCAGCACCACCGCCAGCGACAGCAGCCGTCTGCGCATTTTCTTCTCGGAATACGGCTGTTCGCCGATCAGGCTGCGCCCGCGCCGATACAGGCGAAACAGCAGCAGCGCAGCGATGGCGGCGATGACGAGATAATTGCCCATCGGGTGTTCTCCCTGTGCGGTCCATGGCGTACCGGTCGTGCACGCGATCGTGATCCGGCTCGTAAACACCAGCGGGCCCGTAAACGCCGCGAACCTGCCCTTCGACTCCGCTGCGCTACGCTCAGGACGAATCGGGAAGGCGACGAGTATTTAACTCGACCCATCAAGCCCTTGCCCTTCGACTCCGCTGCGCTACGCTCAGGACGAATCGGGAAGGCGACGAGTATTTAACTCGACCCATCAAGCCCTTGCCCTTCGACTCCGCTGCGCTACGCTCAGGACGAATCGGGA
>JAJYQO010000004.1:1581-41283 GCA_021794575.1 Pseudomonadota bacterium
CGGCGAGTATTTACTCGACCCATCAAGCCCTTGCCCTTCGACACCCTTGCCCTTCGACTTCGCTGCGCTTCGCTCGGCGATCGAGGATGGTGGTCCCTAATTCAAGGCCCGTTCCATCGTAGCGAAGGCCGACGCCGAGCCGCCAGTGTCCGGCGCCTACGGCTGGCTTACGGGATGGCACGCGACCGGCGGCGTCGCAGCGGCTTGCTCCCGCGCCGGAGCGGCTTTATCAACGCGCGCGCGTGGCGGCGTCCTCGGCGCTGGCGCGGCGATGCGCCACGCGCGGATAATCGTTGTCCCCTGACCGGCGTGCGCGCATGGAATTCATTCCCGGACAACGCTGGATCTCCGTCACCGAACCCGAGCTGGGCCTGGCGACAGTGCTGCGCGTGGATGCGCGCGGCGTGCAGATGCTGTTCGCCAAAAGCGGCGTGCTGCGCCAGTACGCGCGCGAAAGCGCGCCGTTCGTGCGCGCCGAGTTCCGCATCGGCCAACGCATCAGCGGCAAGGGCCGCAGCCTCACCATCGAGCGCGTCGAGTTGCGCGACGGTCTGCTCGCCTATGCCGGTGACGGCATGGCGATGCACGAAGGCGAATTGGACGACGAGCAGCCGGTGTCGCAGGCCGACGAACGTCTGATGGCGGGCCGCGTGGACGCGCCGCGCGCCTTCACCTTGCGCACCGATGCGCTGACACGCCGCCAGCATGCGCGCGCCAGCGCCGCATGGGGCATGGCCAGTGCACGCATCGCGCTGCTGCCGCACCAGTTGCGCGTGGCCGAGGCGGGCACCGCGCGCCTGGCGCCGCGCCTGCTGCTGGCCGACGAAGCCGGCCTCGGCAAGACCATCGAGGCCGGCATGATCCTGGCGCGCCTGCTGGCCGCGGGCCGCATCGCGCGGGTGCTGGTGCTGCTGCCGGAAACGCTGCTGTCGCAGTGGTTCATCGAATTGCTGCGACGCTTCAACCTGCCTTTCGCGCTGTACGACGAAGAACGCTGCGAAGCCATCGAGACCGCGGGCGACGCACGCAACCCGTTCGAGGACGAGCAGCGCGTACTGGCCTCGCTGGCCTGGCTGGAGCACGATGCCAAGCGCCAGCAGCAACTGCTGGACGCCGGTTGGGACATGCTGGTCGTCGACGAGGCGCACCATCTGGAATGGACGCCCGATCACGCCAGTGCACGCTATGCGCTGGTCGAGCGCCTGGCCGCCGTCACGCCGGGCCTGCTGCTGCTGACCGCTACGCCGGAGCAGCTTGGCCGCGAGGGCCACTTCGCGCGGTTGCGCCTGCTCGATCCGGCGCGCTATGGAAATCTGGACGACTACCTCGCCGAGAGCGCGGAGTATCCACAACGTTCGCTGCTGGCGCAGACGCTCGAGGACGGCGCGCCGCTGGATGCGCGACAACGGGCGACGCTGGCCGCGCTGCTGGCCGACGATGCGGACCTGACCGTGGCACTACGCGATTACCCCGCCGCCGACGCCGCGCAGCGCCTGCTCGATGCGCTGGTCGACCGTCACGGTACCGGCCGCGTGATGTTCCGCCATCGCCGCGCGAACATCGGCGGCTTCGCCCCGCGCCAGCCGCGACTGGTGCTGGCCGACGCGCCCGACGACGATGCCGCGCGCCAGCGCCTGCTGGCCGAGTTCATGGCCGACACGCAGGATCCCCCGCCCGCACTCGACTACGACTACGCGCGCGACGCGCGCATCGACTGGCTGCTCGGTCTACTCGCCGCGCATTCCGGCGCCAAGTTCCTGCTGCTGTGCCGCAATGAGGCCAAGGTGCTGGCGCTGGAGGAGGCGCTGCGCACGCGCACCGGCGCGGGCGTGGCGCGCTTCCACGAAAGCATGGGACTGGTGCAGCGCGACCGTGCCGCGGCGTGGTTCGCCGACCCTGCCGGCGCGCGCCTGCTGCTGTGTTCGGAGATCGGCTCCGAAGGCCGCAATTTCCAGTTCGCGCATCATTTGGTGTTGTGGGATCTACCGCTCGATCCGGACCTGCTCGAGCAACGCATCGGCCGGCTCGACCGCATCGGCCAGCGCCAGCCCATCCAGATTCACCACTACGCCTTGCGCGACACCGCGCAGCATGCGCTGGCGCGCTGGTTCGAGGAGGGCTGCGATGCCTTTCGCGACAGCCCCGGCGATGGTCGCGCGCTGTTGCGTCAGTTCGGCACCACCCTGCACGCGCTGGCACTGGCGCATGCGCGCGGTGCCGACAGCGCCGACCAGGAACTGGACGCGCTGATCGCCGAAACCCGCGCCACCCATGCCGAGCTGGGCGCCGCGCTGGAGCGCGGCCGCGACCGACTGCTGGAACGTGCGGCGCAGCGCGCAGCACCCGCGCAGGCACTGCTGCAGGCGTTGACCGAGGCCGACGCCGACGCCGCCCAGGCCGATTTCCTGCAGCGTCTGCTCGAGCTGTACGGCGTGCATTGCGAAAACGGCAGCGACGGCAGCGTGGTGCTGGATCCCGAGTACCTGACCACCGACGCGCTGCCCGAACTCAAGCAGGGACCGCTGCGCGCCACCTTCGCGCGCGACATCGCGCTGGTGCGCGAGGACCTCGCGCTGCTGCGCATGGATCACCCGCTGATACAGAGCGCGCTGGACCTGCTGCTGGGCAGCGAGCTGGGCAATGCCAGCTTCCTGGTGGACGACGCGCTGCCGGCGCGCAGCGCGCTGCTGGAGGCGGTGTTCGTGCTGGAATGCGTGGCCGAGCGCACGCTCGATGCCGACCGCTTCCTGCCATCGACACCGCTGACCGTCACTCTGGACAGCCGGCTGGCCGAACGCGCGGAGTTCACGCCCGGCGCGCCTGCGCTGCGCCGCGCCACCGAAAAACCGCTCGACGCCGCCCGCTACCGCAAGTTCTTTGCGCGGCTGGTGCCGCCGATGCTGGAACGCGCGCAGCACATCGCGCGCGCGCGCGCCGAACTGCTCACCGCGGCGGCACGCGCGCATGCGGCGGATCTGCTGGAAAGCGAAATCGACCGCCTGCTGGCATTGCGGCGCGTCAACCCCGCCGTCCGCAGCGGCGAAATCGACGCGTTGCAGGCGCATCGCGCGGCGCTGGACATCGCCCTGGCCGGCGCGCGCCTGCGGCTGGATGCCGTGCGTCTGGTGGTCAGCCTCGATTTCCTGACGCTGAAGTAAGCGCTGTTGCCCCGTGCCCGATCAGCGCAGCAGCCGCACGCGCGGCTTCATGGGCAGACGGCCGCGCCAGTACTGGATCAGCAGCAGACCGCCGAACATCCCGCCCAGATGCGCGAAATGCGCCACACCGGCCTCGGTGCCGGTGACGCCGAGGATCAGCTCGACGGCTCCGTAGCCGATGACGAACAGCCAGGCCGGCACCGGAATGGGCGGGATCAGCAGCAGCAGCCGCACGTTAGGAAACAGCATGCCGAACGCCAGCAGCACGCCGAAGATGCCGCCGGAGGCGCCGATGGTGGGATAGAAACCGCCGCTGAAGAACGCAATCACCAGCAATTGCGCCAGCGCCGCCAGCACGGTGCAAACGACGAAATAGAACAGAAAGCGGGTGGCACCGAACACGCGCTCGATCGGCGGCCCGAACAGAAACAGCGCCCACATGTTCAGTCCGATATGCAGCCAGCCGCCGTGCAGGAACGCGTAAGTGAGCAGTTGCCAGGGCTCGAAGCCCACCGTGACGATGCGGCCGCTGGCCATCTGCGCCTGCTCATGTCCGAACGGCCACAACGCGAAATGCGCGATCAGTGCGTCGTTGTAACCACCGAAGTGCTGCAGCAGAAAAATCAGCACGCAGGAGACGATCAGCGCACCAGTGACGGGTGGAAAATCGAACTTCATGCGCGCGCAGGCCCGGAATGCAAAGCGCGAGGGTAGCGCCTGCGCCGCGTGGCGTCAGCGCGCGGCGGATTACAGGCATGTCAGGAAACCATCCGCACGGACCCATCCCGGGTCCCGATCCGCGTCGAAGTGCAGCAGCCAAAAGCCCCTTTCCCGCCGGGAGGGGTTGTGGTGAGCGTTGGCGCAGCATGATGTCACCATGAATTCGGCAACGCCGTGCCGCCGCCGCAAACCCACATCCGGTCCTGCGGGCCATCCTTCGGCAGGCTCAGGACAGACCCTTCTCCGGGGGGAAACCAACTGGACTCCAGCGCGAATCAGGTTCTCACAACAATGTCCGACTTGGTTTTTCCGACCATCTCGAACAATGCCGTTTGCTCGGCGGCTGGAACTTTGAACTTGTCAAGGGATTTCTTGAACTCCGCTGCCATTACCTTCCATTCTTTCTCGCTGATATTCAGGTGCGCGTGGGACTCCTTCATTGCTTTTCCGGTGTACTTGCAGGGGCCGCCGCTGAGCTCGCAAACCAACTGCGAGACCTGGAATTTGAGATACGGTGCAGGGGAGCTTTTCCGTCCGGCCTTGATTGCGGGATTCCTGTTCAACGTCTTGTTCGCGACGAGCCGATCTATGAAGTCATCCACGACCACCGTAATGCCCTTCAGTCCGCCCAGCCGTTCATAAAGTGTTGGTTGAACCGGTTGCTGCGCCCATGCGGCCGAACCAACCAATGTGCCGAACGCAACCGCCGCAAACACCACTGCCATCTTCAGGATTTTCATTTTGTCTCCTTTGGACAAGATTGAGGCTTCGACCATCGTTCTGCGCTGCCACAGTCCCGAGGTTAGGAGCCGAACCACATCTGCACGCGCGCTTTCCAGCGGCCCTTGAACCATTGCGATTGCCGATGCTGCGGTCCGACTGCCGCTGCGCGCTGCCAGGCCTGCATCGCGGCCTGTTGCGCGGCGGCGGGCGCGTTGTCCTCCGCACTGGCGGCTGCCGCAAGCGGCAAGGTCGCGGCCGCAGTTGCCAGCAACGAGGTTCGGCACAGGCTTGCGATGCACATGATGGTTCTCCCGCCGACGCGGCGCGGTGCGGACATCACGCTAGGACCACGGGCGGCGACACGCACGCGCGCGTGCGCGGGTGTTGCGCAGCCGATACAGCCGCCGCAACGGAGTCAGATTTACTTTGGACTAGGGCGATTGCGGTTGTCCCAGCGAATACCAGCCAGTGAAGCGCGGTCGCCGAGCCCCGCCTTGTAACCGACCCGGTAACCGGCTAACGAAGCCACCACATCCTCAAGCCGTCATCCCGACCACTGCTTATCGCGCACGGAGAGCCGGTTCAGTGCATCGCGGCGATCACGCCACTGCGGAATCAGCCGGTCCGGCGTGGCGCGGAACAACGCGATCGCGCGGTTCCGGGTTTCGCGTTCCGGTTTGCCGATGTCGCACACGCGCCGCTTCCTCAGGCATTCCCGAACAATCCACGCGGCTCGGCAAGCGCCTCGAACGGCACGGCCTCGACCCGATCGGACAGCGGATAACGCTTGTCACCGGGATAGATCACCGCCACCCGCTCGAGTTGCAGATCGCCCAACGCGATATGCAGGGATGGCGTCATGCGCGGCGCGTCCGCACGTTTGCACTCCACGCCCAGCAGCCGGTCGCCGCGGCGCAGGATCAGATCCATCTCAGCGCCCTGATACGTGGCCCAGAACAGGGCCTCATCGTGCGGTTCGACCGACAGGACCTGCTCCATCACGAACCCCTCCCAAGAGGCGCCCAGCCGCGGATGACTCAATAGCGCCTTGTCCGATGCGATGCCCAGCAACTGGTGCAAGAGACCACTGTCGCGCACATAGATCTTCGGCGACTTCACCTGCCGCTTGCGCAGATTGGCATGCCGCGGCTGCAAGATGCGGATCATCAGCGCATCCGACAGCAGGTCCAGGTAGCGGCGGCAAGTGGATTCGCTCACGCCGAGCGCCCGCGCATGCTCGGCCGCGTTCCAGACCTGCCCGTGGTAATGCGCCAACATGGTCCAGAATCGCAGCAGCGCCGCCGCCGCCACGCGCACACCCCACTGCGGAAAATTGCGCTCGAGCAGGGTCTGCATGAACTGCTTGCGCCACGCCAGGCTGTCGGCCTCGCTATCGGCCAGATACGATAGCGGAAAGCCGCCGCGCCGCCACAACGTCTGGACGGCCTGCGCACCGACCTCGCGCAGGGAAAAACCGCCGATGCCGATGCGCTCCATGCGCCCGGCCAGGCTTTCCGAACTCTGCCGCAACAGATCGCCCGAGGCGCTGCCGAGGATCAGAAAGCGCGCTGGTTTCGCGCGGCGATCAGCCAGCACCCGCAACACCGGAAACAACTCCGGCCGCCGCTGCACCTCGTCGATCACCACCAGCCCCTCGAGCGGACGCAACGCGGTCATGGGCTCGTCCAGCCGCGCCAGACTGGCGGGATCCTCCAGATCGAAATAGTTGAGCGATGCCTCGCTCAACAGCTCGCGCGCCAATGTGGTCTTGCCGCACTGGCGTGGCCCGGTCAGCACAACCACCGGGCGGCGGGCCAGCGCCACTTCGATGGCGGACAGCACGGACGGGCGGGCGACGGCCATAACGACAGATTGCCATGAAAATCCATCACATCATGGCGTATTTTCATGGTACTAACTCACACCTGACCGCACCGCAGACCGGCGACAGGCTGCTCCGACCAGGCGGACGCATGGCCGGTCGCGGCACCTGCATCATGCCGGCCTTGAGCGCGCGGGATTGGGCCAGACGCGCTCCTGTCGGAGCAGGGAGAGGACGCCAATAATTGCCTTCTGCTCAGCGATTGATGGCGCCGCCGTTGAATGGGGCGACTGCAGGGTGGGCGTCACGCCATCGGCAGCTTCAGCCCCTGTTCCCTGGCGCAGGCGATGGCGTCGGGATAGCCGGCGTCGGCGTGGCGCATGACGCCGCTGCCGGGGTCGTTCCACAGCACGCGCGCGATGCGCGCATCGGCGGCCACGCTGCCGTCGCACACGATCACCACGCCGGCGTGCTGCGCATAGCCCATGCCGACGCCGCCGCCGTGATGAAAGCTCACCCAGCTGGCGCCGCTGACGGCATTGAGCAGGCAATTGAGGAGCGGCCAGTCGGACACCGCATCGGAACCGTCGCGCATGGCTTCGGTCTCGCGATTGGGGCTGGCGACGCTGCCGGAGTCCAGATGGTCGCGACCGATCACGATCGGCGCCTTCAACTCACCCTTGCGCACCATCTCGTTGAACGCCAAGCCCAAGCGGTGGCGGTCGCCCAGGCCCACCCAGCAGATGCGCGCCGGCAGACCCTGGAACGCGATGCGCTGCCCGGCCATGTCCAGCCAGTGGTGCAGGTGCGCATCGTCGGGCAGCAGCTCGCGCACCTTGGCGTCGGTCTTGCGGATGTCGTCCGGGTCGCCCGACAGCGCCACCCAGCGGAACGGCCCCTTGCCGCGGCAAAACAGATGGCGCATGTAGGCCGGCACGAAGCCGGGGAAATCGAACGCGCGCGCGCAGCCCTCGTCCTTGGCCATCTGGCGGATGTTGTTGCCGTAGTCGAAGGTGGGCACGCCGGCATCCATGAAGGCCAGCATGGCCTCGACGTGCACGCGCATGGAGCGCTTGGCCGCATCGCGCACGCCTTCGGGATCGGCGGCGCGACGTTCGGCCCATTGCGCCAGCGTCCAGCCGATCGGCAGGTAGCCGTTGAGCGGATCGTGCGCGCTGGTCTGGTCGGTGACGGCATCCGGCTTCACGCCACGGCGCACCAGCTCCGGCAGCAGCTCGGCGGCGTTGCCCAGCAGCGCGATGGACTTGGCGGCACCGGCTTGCGTGTATTTCGCGATGCGCGCCAGCGCGTCGTCGAGGTCTTTCGCCTGCTCGTCGACGTAGCGCGTCTTCAGGCGGAAGTCGATGCGCGACTGCTGGCACTCGATGGTGAGACTGCAGGCGCCGGCCATGCTCGCCGCCAGCGGCTGCGCGCCGCCCATGCCGCCGAGGCCGGCGGTGAGAATCCAGCGCCCCTCGAGGCTGCCGCCGTAGTGCCGATTGCCCAGCTCGACGAAGGTTTCGTAGGTACCCTGCACGATGCCCTGCGAGGCGATGTAGATCCACGAGCCCGCGGTCATCTGCCCGAACATCATCAGGCCCTTGCGATCCAGTTCGTGGAAGTGCTCCCAGGTCGCCCAGTGCGGTACCAGGTTGGAGTTGGCGATCAGCACGCGCGGCGCGTCGGCGTGCGTGCGGAACACGCCCACCGGCTTGCCGGACTGGATCAACAGGGTTTCGTCGTCGTTCAATTCGCGCAGCGATTCGAGAATGGCGTCGAAGCATTCCCAGTTGCGCGCGGCGCGGCCGATGCCGCCGTACACCACCAGCTCGGCCGGGTTCTCGGCCACCTCGGGATCGAGGTTGTTCTGGATCATGCGGTAGGCGGCCTCGATGACCCAGCTCTTGCAGGTCTTCTCCGGGCCGCGTGGCGCGCGGATGCGACGGCTGGGATCGCGGCGCGTGAAGGTGCTCATCGCATGCTCCGGCTGATGAAAAGACGCGACATTATGCGCCGTCGCGGCGTCTCGCAGCCTTGCGCTACGCTCGCAAGACAGTCTGGTCGGGAACCGCATACCGCATGGCCTTTGTGCTCAAACTCGACCGCGATCCCGGCGCCGAACTGGCGCGCGTCATGCGCCTTGAGGTGGACAGCGCGCTGCGCCTGCTCGCGGTGACACCGCGCGATGCCGGCGCGTTTCGCGCCGGCATCCACGACGCGCGCCGTGCCTTGCGCCGCTGCCGCGCGGCGTTGCGGCTGCTGCCTCCCGACTCCGCCATCGACACGCTGGTACGGCCGTTGCGCGCCGCCGGACGCGCATTGTCGCCACTGCGCGATACGCAGGCACTGCTGGAAACCCTCGCGCAATTGCAGCAGCGGCCCGCGCTGCTGGGCAGCGCCCATCCCGTGCTGCTGCAGCGGCTGATGCGCCAGGTGCGCGCCGGCGAACGCAGACATGTCGATGGCGTGCGCGCCGCCACTGTTGCCCTGCGGACACTGGCCACGACGCTGGCCGAGTGGCGGCCCGAGGTCACCCATGCGCAGCTTTGGCGCGGCCTGCGGCGCGGCGCCGTGCGCGCCGCGCGGGCTGCCCATGCCGCCCGCGGGCACGCCGACGAAACAGCCCTGCACCGCTGGCGCCGGCGCATGCGCGATCACGCGCTGCAACTGGAGTTGTTCGGCGGCGCATGGCCGTCGGTGCTGGCCGGTGAAGTGGCCGAACGCAAGCGCCTCGCGCGCATGCTCGGCCATTGGCGCGACCTCGGCAGCCTGCAAGCGCACGTGCGCCGCCTGCGCAGCACGCATCTCGGCCGCCTCAGCCGCGACAGTTTGTTGCAGCGTCTGCGCCATGCCCGCGCGGTGTTGCTGCACGATGCCCATGCGCTGGGCGCACACGTGCACGCCGAACCGCCACGTGTCCTCGCCGCGCGCATCGCGCGTTATCACGCGGTGGCGAATACGGGAAACGCAAGACATTAGACGTGAGCGGGGCGCCGTGACATTGAATGCACGCCGGTCAACCGGAGTGCGCGCCTCGCGTTGATAGCCTGGGCGCCACCATGGCCCTGCCCATCCCTCCTGCGCAGGATGCGCACCCCGTGGACCATGGTGGCGCTTGTTGTACGCGCGCCTACCTGGATACGCCGTCGATCGCCATTGCCCAGGTTCCTCGGCTGGCGTTCCGCCGTGCCGGACCAGGCGCCTTCACACACCGCCTCGGCATCGACGGCAGCGGTGGTGCCCGCGGCATCATTGTCCGAAAATGGCGAGTCGCACGCCGACGTCGGTGCTAGCGTGCACGGCATGATTGGCAACCCCACCACGACCGAACTGCCCGATTTGCGGACTTGCGAGCAGGCACGGCTGAGCCGCGACGCGCGTTTCGACGGACTGTTCTTCACCGCTGTCACCAGCACCGGGATCTACTGCCGGCCGGTGTGCCCGGCGCCGGCGCCGCGCCGCGAACATGTCGTCTACTACAGCGCCGCCGCCGCCGCCGAGGCTGCGGGTTTCCGCCCCTGCCTGCGCTGCCGCCCTGAGCTGGCGCCGCACACCGACGCGTTGCGCCGCGGCGACACGACGGTGGCGCGCGCGCTGCAGATGATCGATGCCGGTCTGCTCGACACACAGACGGCGACAGAGCTGGCGCGGCGGCTCGCGGTCGGCGACCGTCAGTTGCGCCGGCTGTTCGTGGCGCGCCTGGGCGCGACGCCGATGCAGGTGCAGTCCACGCGCCGCCTGCTGTTTGCCAAGCAATTGCTGGGCGCGAGCGCGCTGCCGGTGACGCAGATCGCGCTGGCATCCGGTTTCCGCAGCCTGCGCCGTTTCAATGCCGCGTTCCGCTCGGCTTACCGGCTGGCACCCAGCGCGCTGCGCAAGCGTGCGCAGGCGCCGACGCATGACGCGCTGGTGCTGCGCCTGGGCTATCGGCCGCCATACGACTTCGCCGAACTGCTGGCGTTCCTGCGCGCGCGCGCGCTACCGGGGCTGGAGCGCATCGACGGCGACTCCTACGCGCGCGCGTTCGGCAGCGCGCAGCGTCCGGCCTGGCTGCGCGTCAGCGCCTGGAGTGCGGGTGAGCACGCGCTGCGCCTGGAACTGTACGGGGCGGCGCCGGGCGATCTGCTGGCGCTGGTCGCGCGCGTGCGGCGCATGTTCGATCTGGATGCCGACCCGCACGCCATCGCCCGCGCGCTGGGCGGCGATGCGCGCCTGCGCGCGCTGCTGCAACGGCGTCCCGGCCTGCGCCTGCCCGGCGCCTGGGACGGCTTTGAGCTGGCGGTGCGCGCCGTACTGGGCCAGCAGGTCAGCGTGGCGGCCGCGCGCACGCTGGCGCGACGCTTGCTGGAGCGCCACGGCGAGCCGGTCGCGCCGGCTGGCGCGGACGGACTGAGGTGGCTGTTTCCGTCGGCCGCGAAGTTGGCCGATGCCGACCTCGACGGTCTCGGCCTGACCCGCAAGCGGGTCGCGACGGTGCGTACGCTCGCGCGCGCGGTGCAAGCGGGCTGCATGGATTTCACGCCGGGCTGCACGCTGGATGCGCAGATCGACGCCTGGACCGCGCTGCCTGGCATCGGCGCGTGGACCGCGCACTACATCGCGCTGCGCGCGCTAGCCCATCCGGACGCGTTTCCGGCCGCAGACCTGGTGCTGCGTCGGGCCGCTGCCGGCAACGGCGATGTACTCGGCGCGCGCGCACTCGCAGCACGCGCCGAAGCCTGGCGACCCTGGCGCGCCTACGCCACCATCCATCTGTGGCGCGCCAGCGCGCCGGGAGACTCCGCATGAACGACGCCGAAGAACTGTATTTCGACATCATGGACTCGCCGGTCGGCCCGCTGCGCATGGTCGCCGCCGCCGATGGCTTGCGCCGCATCGGCTTCGAGCACGAACGCCATCCGCAGGCCATCGATACGGCCGGGTGTCGCGACGCGGCGCGGCTGACGCCGGTGCGCCGACAACTCGACGAATACTTCGCCGGCACGCGGCGCGTGTTCGAGCTGCCGCTGCGCCCGCGGGGCACGCCATTCCAGTTGCGGGTGTGGCGCGCGCTGTGCGGCATCGGCTACGGCGAGACGATCAGTTACGCCGAACTGGCCACTCGCATCGGCAACCCTGCTGCACGCCGCGCGGTGGGCGCCGCCAACGGCCGCAATCCGCTGCCCATCGTGGTGCCCTGCCACCGCGTGATCGGCCGCGACGGTAGCCTGGTCGGCTTCGGCGGCGGGCTGGAGGTCAAGCGCCGGCTGCTGGACCTGGAATCCGGTGCACTGCCCTTTGCCCTGCACTGACGGCAACCGCGCCGGCCCGCCGCGCGGCATCGCCCCGTGGCATCACGCCGCAAAGCCGGGGCCGCGCCCGGTGTCTGCGCAGCCCCGCCAACTCTCGCCCGCATCGGACATGACCCTCGAAACCGTACTCGACAACATCTTCTGGCACACGCTGACCGGATCGCACGCGAAGTTCGCGACCGGCGCCGGCGGCGCGCGCCGCTACGCCGCAGGCTTCCCGCCGATCCTCGGCTTCGCCGCGGCCGAAGTGCCCGATTTCGCGGCGCTGGCGCCGTACTGCGCACCCGACGAACATTTCTATTGCGCCCGCTGGTCCGGCGCCGCGCCGGATGATTGGCGCATCGATGCCGAGTCCACCATGTTCAAGATGCTCTGGGACGCGCCGGTGCCCGCGACCGACGCAGCCCCCGACGCGCGGCCGCTCGGCGCCGGGCACACCGCGCAGATGCTGGACCTGGCCGCGCTGACGCAGCCCGGACCCTTCGGGCCGCGCAATCTCGAACTGGGCGAGTATTTCGGCCTGTTCGAAGGCACTCGCCTGATCGCCATGGCCGGCGAGCGCTGTCATGCCGGCACGCTGCGCGAGATCAGCGGCGTGTGCACCCACCCGGATTTCCAGGGACGCGGGCTGGCCTGGCGGCTGATGGCCAAGCTGATCCGCCGCCAGCGGCAGCGCGGCGAAACGCCCTTTCTGCACGTCATGAGCGACAACGACCGCGCGCGCCGCCTGTACCGACGCATGGGCTTCCGCGACTACCGGGAGACCACCGTGCGCGTCGTGTCCCGGCGCTGAGCGCGGCGACTTCGGAGCGCGTGCAGCCGGCCGCCGTCGGCAATATCAGCGGCCGTTACGGCGCACCCGCCCGCGCTCAGCCCGCGCCACGCAGCAATATCGCCCTGCGCGCATTGCCGACCGCGTCCAGCGCCATCCGGTGCAACGCCGGGTACTGCTGCGGGTCGACCACGAACCGCGTCAGCGTCAGCCGCTTGTCCACATCCAGCACGCCACCGGCGTAGTGGTAGGTGACGCTGTAACTGCCGAATGGCGTGCGCCCGAAGATTTCAGCAGGCAATTGTTCCGGCCGCATGCCCGCCGGCAGGCGCAGATGCACCTGTTCCTCGAAAGTGCCGGGCGTCAACACGCTCGGATAGGCGCGCGTGGCCTGGCTGACGAAAAACAGCAACTCGCCGCTGATGGTGCCCGGTGTGGGCAGCACCAGCGCCATCTGCGGCCCGGGGATGGCTGCGTCGCTGTCCTGCCAGCGCAGGGTCAACTCCAACGGCTTGTCCAGATCGCGCCTGTTCTCGACAGCGGCCACGCGCATGCTGCCGACCTTGCCACTCATGTAGAAACCGGTCTGCATGAAGTGGTCGAGGCGGCGGCCGCTGCGGTCGCCCAGCAGGCCGGCACGCTCGTCGATGGCCTGCCAGCCGGCGGCGGTGATGTGGCTGACGCCGTCGATCACGCCGTCGCGGTGCAATACCAGATTCTGCACCTCGCGGTACTGCACGCGGGCGGTGTCCGGGCCCGGCGTGCGCGTGAATTGCGGCCGCGGCCCGGCGATCAGCACCGGCTTGCCGGCATCGGTCAGCGGCAGCGCGTCGATGCCGGCATAGCGCGCACTGGGATCGAGAAACAGATGATAGGCCGGCACGTACGCCAGCATGTGCTCGAAGGCGAACGGATCGGCGCCGGGATACGGCACGTAACGCGCCGAGGTGGAGATCAGCGCCGGCACCGCCGCGATGCCCTGTGCGCGCAGCAGCGCGCACAACAAAACGCTGCCGGCATTGCTGTTGCCGATGCCGCGCGCCAGCGTGCTCTGCGCGCTGACCGGCGCGTAGCCGGCTTCGGTGTAGGCCGTGTCCACCGGCTGCATGTGTTGCTGTAACCAGTGATAGATGCGCGCCACCGCGACTTCGCCGCCGGCACCCTGCGCGATCTTCGCGGCCTGCGCGCGGATCGCCGGTGTCACGGCGAGCGCCGGCGCGGCCAGATGGTCATAGGCGCGGCCGATGTCCTCCCAGGTGGCGGCGGTGCCGATCACCGCCATCGGCGCGTACTGGGTGATGGCGGCGGTATTGGCCGGCGGAAAATCGACCCGCGGCCACGCTGTGCTGGCGCTGACCGTGCGGGTGTCGCCCCGGCCGCTCTGCTGCTCGTGCCAGGGTCCGCGCGCGTGGAAATACAGCGGCATGGTCTTGGGCGCGGTGACGCTGATCGCAGTGCTCTGTACCGGCAGTTGCGGCGCCAGCACTTCGGAAACCGCGTACACGCCCGGCAGATAGGGCTTGCTGAAGTGCTCGACGTACTTCAGATGCAGCGTGTCGCCCGGTGTTACGGCCGGGAAGATCAGGTTCTTTACCGTGCCCTGGCTGAGGAATGGCGCCGTCAGCGCGCTGGGCGTGGACTGGGTGAAGATGGCCGAGGGCACCACCTCGATGCGCTTGCCGGCGGCGGTTTCGGTATAGGCATCGAGGATCTTCACCGTGGCGAAGTTGGCCGGATAGGCGATCTTGACCTGCGCCACCTCTTCCACGCCCTGCTGCGTCAGCGGTTGCACCACGCGATCGACGGTCTTGCTGTAGCTACCGTTCGCGGCGATGTCCAGCGCCACGTCCTGCCTGAGGATCTGCGCGTTGACCTGCGGCGGCGGCGCGGCCCGGGCTTTGTCGACCAGCGCGAAGCTGGCGGCGATGAGGGCGGCGAGCGCGGTCTTGTGGATATTCATGGCCAGTCCTTGTCAGATGCGATGGAACACCAGCGGCGTGCGCTGCGCGCGCAGATCGGCCAGCAGCAGCTTGCGCAGCGCGGCGTACTGCGCCGGTGTGTACAGCACGTGGTTCAAGCGCAACGCATAGCGCGCCTGCACGCTATCGCCATGCGCCTCGATGCTGTAGCGGAAGCTGCCGGCGGCATCGCGCAGGTCCACGTCCGGCGGCAGATAGCTGGACGCGTAGCCGGCCGGCAACGTGAGCGTGCTTTGCCAGTCGATCTCTCCCAGATAGGTGCTGATGTCGTGGCGGCGCGTGGCCGGCCCCACTACCGCGGCCAGTGCCGCCACCGGATCGCTGGTGCCGGCCATGCTGGGCACCAGGTACGGCCCGGCCGGCAGCACTACGCTGAGGGTCTTGCCGGGCACCGCATAGGCAGGCGTGGTCCATTTGGCGGCGGTCCGGAACGGCTGGTCGAGGATCATCGGATCGCCCGGCTGGAAGCTGCCCGAACCGCCGCCGCTGGTGGCCAGCAACTGGTTCATCAACCGGCCATACGCCGCTGGCGGCACTTCGGCGAAAATCATGCGGTTGAACCAGGCCCACCAGCCGCGCATGACCATGTGCGCGCTGCCGGTCAGCGTGCCGTCGGGCGCTAGGGCCAGACTGGCCGTGTAGTGCAGGTTGTTGTGCGCCGGCTCGGCGCCCGGCGTGCGCATCAGCCGCGAGTGGCCGCTGGCCACCACCACCTGCTTGTCGCGCTCGCCGATGGCCAGTTGCCCGGGCGTCTCGAATTCGCCGGTGGCATCCAGGAACACGTGGTACTTGGGCAGGTAATCGATGGCGTGGTTGAAATCCAGGCCCGGCAGCGGCGCCAGCGCGAAGCCGTTGCTCCAGTTGATCAGCACCGGATCGACCTTGATGCCGCGCGCGGCCAGCAGCGCCTCCAGCAGCGTGGAGTGCGCCTTGCAGTCGCCATAGCCGGTCTGCAGCGTTGCGTTGGCGGAGACCGGTACGTAGCCGCCCACGCCCAGTTCCAGACCCACGTAGCGGATGTGCGCCGAGTCCCAGGCGTACAGCGCTTTCACCGCGGCCCAGCCGTGCAGCTTGCCGGCGACCTCGTCGGCCACCTGCCGCACCAGCGGCGTGACCGCGGCCGCGGGCCTGGCTTCCTTGTAGTAAGCATCGCCCACCGCGGCCCAGTCGGGAAAACTGGTGACTTCGAACAGCGGGCTGAAATCGCCGGCATCCACTGTCGAGGGTCCCGGATAGTGCGCGTGATTGGCGGCCAGCGTGGCGGTAAAGGTGGCCTCGCCAGCGTGCGCGCTCTGCATAGTCTGCCAGTCGCCGCGCTGCGCCATGCGCAGGTGCATGGAGGTCGGCGCGTGCACCACGATGCGCTGGTCGCGCGCCGACTCATCGACGCCCACGCCCCAGACGCCGAAATACTGCCCGGCGAAGTACGGCTTGAACTGCGTGGTCAGAGTACTGACGTGCAGCGTGTCGCCCTTGGTGAAGTGCGGTAACACCACGTTCAGCACCTTGGCATGGCTGTACATCGGCGCGCCCGTCGTGGCCGGCACCGGACGCACGTAGATGTCGGACTGCGGAATATCCACGCGCTGTCCGCCCGGCTGCTGGATCCAGGCCGCGAGCACCTTCAGCGTGGACATCGAAGTGGAAAACTGCTGCTGGTAGGGATTCAGCGCCTGCGCGCCGGTGCGCGTCAACGCTTCGACCACCTCATCGTCGCGCTCGGTGAAATCGCCATTGGCCTGCACGTGCACATCGGCGGTGAAGCTCAGCACGCGCTGATCGGCACCGCTGCCACCGGTGGCCGCGCGCGCACTGCCGGACCCGGTCAGCGTCGCCAGCGCCAGCGCGCCCAGCAGCACGGCCGGCAGCGTTTTGATCGTCGTCATGGATGGGATGCTCCTCATCGGATGTGTCCTCAGTCGTGCACTGCGCGCCGGACCTGTAACGCGGCGTCACGCCGACATCGGTCCCGGCATGACCGGCGCTGTGACCGCGTCCGCATGCCCGGGTTCCGCCGCGGACTACACCCGGACTACACGCCGTAATGCGCACAGGGCACGGCATAGGCCGCCCGCCGTCCGGTCAGTGCCCGGCCAGATCAGCGCACGCCCGCACCCTGGCCGTGCGACCCGTGCCGCCGACCGGCGCAATATGGCGATTTCGTATGGCTGTCGTAGCGCGGCGCCGGAGCACTTGCCGGCACGCGCAAGACCATGGCGCGACCTAGGCCTTCGGCACGCGCAGCAGCAGCCCGCCGCCCAATGCGAACAGCACGATGACCGATAGGATCGAGGCGCGCGGGTCGCCGCTCAAGTAACTGGTGAGGCCGATCAGCAGCGGCCCGAGGATGGCGGCGAACTCGCCCAGCATGTTGTAGAAACCGAAGAACTCGCCGGCGCGCTCGCGCGGCACCAGGCGCGCGAAGTAGGCGCGCGAGAGCAGCTGCACGCCGCCCTGCACCATCCCCACCGCCGCCGCCAGCACGAAGAACTGCCAGGCGTGGCGCATGCCCGCCGCGAACGCGCTGGCCAGCACGTACACGGCCAGCCCGATCAGGATGCCGCGCTTGGGGCCGATGCGCTCGCCCAGGCGCCCGAACACGAGCGCCGCCGGTACGCCGATGAACTGCACCATCAGCACCGCCAGGATCAGCGGCCCGCTGCCCAGCCCGATCGACTTGCCGTAGTCCACGGCCATCTGGATCACCGTGTTGACGCCGTCGATGTACAGCCAGTAGGCGACCAGGAACAGCGCGATGGGGCGGTACGCGCGCACGTGGCGCACCGTGGTGGCGAACTGGCGCAGGCCCTCGCGCAGCGCGGCACGCAGCGGCAGCCGCTCGGCCGCGGCTCGCTGCGCCGGCACCCACCACAGCAGCGGCAGCGTGAACGCCGCCCACCACAGCGCGCCCAGCGCGAAGATCCAGCGCACCGCCGCGCCGGCATCGGGTAGGCCGAACCAGTGCGGCTTCAGGCTCAGCGCCACGCTGATCGCCAGGAACACGCCGCCGCCTGCGTAGCCGGCGAGGTAGCCGATGGCCGAGGTGCGCTCGACGCGACCGGGCGTGCCCACGCGCAGCACCATGGCGTCGCCGAACACGTTGCCCCAGAAGTTTCCGGCGCTGGCCAGCACATAGACCACCACCGCCCACGCCCAGGCGCCGGCCGGCACCGCCGCCAGCGCCAGCATCAGTGCCACGCCCAGCAGCGCCGCCGCCAGCATGAAGCCCTTGCCGTGGCCGCCGCGATCGGCGATGGCGCCGAGCAGCGGTGCGGTCAGCGCCACCAGCAGGCTGGCCGCGGAGTTGGCGATGCCGAGCCGCAGCGTGCTCACCTCCACCGGCACGCCGCTGGACCACCCCTCCTTGAAGAAGATCGGAAAGAACACCGTGATCGCGGCGGTAGTGAAAGCGTGATTGCCCACGTAGTACGAGGCCCAGCCCCACAACGCGCGGCGCGGCGGCTGCACAGCGGCCGGCTGCGCGTCAGCCATGGCGGCAGCCCGGCGAACACGGACTGCGCATGGCGGATTGCGGCGTTCGATCGGCGTGAACGGCATCTTGCATGGGCGCGCTCGTCGGGACGTTGCGCAAACCTAGCAGGCCGCCGCGGCGGCGGTGTGATCGCCGCAGATGATGCGGCGCGCGTGCCGCGCACGGCGACATCCTGCCGGATCGCGGTTCGGCGCTCACGCGCCGTCCAGGATGACGACATTGAAGGATTGCGCAATCCAGGGCGCGCCACCCGAACAATTGCGATGCGCGAGTGCCAGGTCTCGAGAGCAGCGAGCTAGCCGGCGACGATATTGACGACCTTGCCCGGCACCACGATCAGCTTGCGCACGGTATGACCCTTGAGGAACAACTGCACGTTGGGCTCCGCGCATGCGGCGGCTTCGATGACCTCGCGCGACGCATCAGCCGTCACTTCGATGGTGGCGCGCAGCTTGCCGTTGACCTGCACCGCCAGGGTGACGCGGTCGCGCAGCAGCGCTTGCGGATCGGGCTTCGGAAACGGCACGTCCTCCAGCACCTGCTCGGGATTTCCCAGCACCTGCCACAGGACGTGGGCAATGTGCGGGGTCACCGGGTTCAGCAGCAGCACCATCGACTGCAGCGCCTCGTGGCGCACCGCGCGGCCCTGATCGCTGGTGTCGTCGAACTTCTGCAGCGTGTTGAGCAGCTCCATCAACGCGGCGATGGCGGTGTTGAAGCTGAGCCGGCGCTCGTAGTCGTCGCCGACCTTGGCGATGGTCTCGTGCACGGCGCGGCGCAGATCGCGCTGCGCGGGCGTCAGCGCGGACACCCGCACCTGCGGATGGTCCGGTTGCGCGGCATGCTGCGTTACCTCGCGCCAGAAGCGGCGCAGGAAGCGTGCCATGCCCTCGACGCCGGCCTCGCTCCATTCCAGCGACTGCTCGGGCGGCGCGGCGAACATCGAGAACAGCCGCACGGTGTCGGCCCCGTAGCGTTCGATCATGGTGCGCGGGTCGACGCCGTTGTTCTTGGACTTGGACATCTTTTCGATGGCGCCGATCTGCACCGGCTCCCGGTCGGCCAGCGCCACGGCGCCGACGATGCGTCCGCGCTCGTCGCGCCGCACTTCCACCTCGGCCGGGTTGATCCAGACGCACGCGCCGTCGGCGGCGGCGCGGAAGAAGGTTTCGGCTACCACCATGCCCTGCGTCAGCAGGCGCGTGACCGGCTCGTCGGAGTGCACCAAGCCCTCGTCGCGCAGCAGCTTGTGGAAGAAGCGGAAGTACAGCAGATGCAGGATGGCGTGCTCGATGCCGCCGATGTACTGGTCCACCGGCAGCCAGTAGTCAGCGCGCGCGTCCACCATGTCCGCCGCGCCTGGCGAGGTGTAGCGCGCGTAGTACCAGCTCGACTCCATGAAGGTGTCGAAGGTGTCGGTCTCGCGCTCGGCCGGGCCGCCGCATTGCGGGCAGGCGGTCTTGCGCCAGTCGGGGTCGGCCTTGATCGGCGACTGCACGCCCATAAAGCGCACGTCCTCGGGCAGCCGCACCGGAAGCTGTTCCTCGGGCACCGGCACCGCGTCGCACTTCGGGCAGTAGATGATGGGGATCGGGCAGCCCCAGTAGCGCTGGCGGCTGACGCCCCAGTCGCGCAGGCGCCAGTTGATCTTGCGCCGCGCCACGCCCTTGGCATCCAGCGCGCGCGCTATGGCCTCGAAGGCGGGCCTGAAATCCAGCCCGTCGAACACGCCCGAGTTCACCAGATAGCCGTACTCGGTGTAGGCACCCTTGACCACGATGTCGCGCTCGAACTGCTCCAGCACGCTCAGCGCGCCGGATTCCTCCAGCACGTCCAGCGGCCGGCTCTCGCCCAACGCGGCGGACATCGGATCAGCGTTGCGCGCGGCGTCGCGTCCCAGGTCGCGGATGGCCTCGCGCACCGCCGGCGACACGATCACCATGCGGATCAACAGGTCGTACCGGGTGGCGAATTCCCAGTCGCGCTGGTCGTGGCCGGGCACGCCCATCACCGCGCCGGTGCCGTAGTTCATCAGCACGAAGTTGGCCACCCACACCGGGATCTTCTCGCCGCTGACCGGATGGATGGTCACCAGGCCGGTATCCATGCCGCGCTTGTCCTGCGTCTCCAGCTCGGCTTCGGACACGCCGCCCTGCCGGAGTTCGTCGAGGAATGCGGCCAGCAGCGGCCGCGTGGCCGCCGCCTTGCGCGCCAGCGGATGATCGGCGGCGATGCTGATGAAACTGACGCCCATCAGCGTGTCGGGGCGCGTGGTGAACACCGTCAGCGGCGCATCCTCGCCGGGCACCTGGAAGTCGATCTCCAGCCCCTCGCTGCGCCCGATCCAGTTGCGCTGCATGGTCTTGACCGACTCCGGCCAGCCGGGCAGTCGATCCAACTCGCGCAACAGCTCGTCGGCGTAGGCGGTGATGCGCAGGAACCACTGCGGAATCTCGCGCTTTTCCACCGGCGCGCCGGAGCGCCAGCCGCGACCGTCCACCACCTGCTCGTTGGCCAGCACGGTCTGGTCCACCGGATCCCAGTTGACGACGCTGTTGCGGCGGTACACCAGTCCTTTCTTGAACAGGCGCGTGAACAGGCGCTGCTCGTGCACGTAGTACTCGGGCCGGCAGGTGGCGAACTCGCGCGACCAGTCGATGGCATAGCCAAGCGCCTTGAGCTGGCCGCGCATATGCTCGATGTTGGCGTAAGTCCACTGCGCCGGCGCGGTGTCGTGCTTGATGGCGGCGTTCTCGGCCGGCAGGCCGAAGGCGTCCCAGCCCATCGGCTGCAGCACGTTGTGGCCGGTCATGCGCTTGTAGCGGCTGATTACGTCGCCGATGGTGTAGTTGCGCACGTGGCCCATGTGCAGCGCGCCGGACGGATACGGCAACATCGACAGGCAGTAGTACTTGGGCCGCCCCGGGTCTTCCGTGACCACATAGGCGCCGCGCACGTCCCAGAACTGCTGAGCGGCAGCTTCGATGCGGCTGGGTTCGTACTGGTCCTGCATGGCGGAAGTCGGCGGTTGGAAACGATCCAGCGTAACGCAGCGTACACGCACCCGCCAAGCGCCATGCGACATCTGGCGCGGAGCTGCCGCGGCCCTACGCTGACCGCTTCACGGGAGCGATTCGCAAAACCGCTCCGGCACATGGATGTGCCGCCGCGACAAGCACGCGAGTGCCTGTCGTGGCAAAGGTGGCGCGGCGAAACCGCGCCCGTTTGCTTGCATGTAGCCGCTTTGAGTCAGGCGGCAGGATGTCCGGTTTTGCAAACTGATCACAAACCGCCGGGGAACCGCCATGAAATCCACGCGAGTGCTGTCTGCCGCCGCACTGCTGCTGGCCGCCTTTGCCGCGGGCGCCGAGGCCCCGCCCGCTCCTGCCACCGCCGCGCCGGTACTGCTGCGCTGCGGCCACGTGCT
The DNA here is from genome assembly GCA_021794575.1 of Pseudomonadota bacterium. GTDB lineage: Bacteria > Pseudomonadota > Gammaproteobacteria > Xanthomonadales > Rhodanobacteraceae > Metallibacterium. The sequence continues at coordinate 22,967 of JAJYQO010000004.1, forward strand.
CGATCCCGCGCGGGGCGGCACACTCGACGCACGCACGCTGGTCGTCGCGGACGGCCGCATCCGCTCCATCGAAGCGGCCGGCTACGCCCTGCCCGGCGCGCGCGAAGTGGACCTCGCGCGCAGCACCTGCCTGCCCGGGCTGATCGATGCACACGTGCATCTGACCATGCAGTTCGGGCCGACGACCTACAGCGACCGCTTCCGCCTCGATCCCGCCGACTACGCCATCCGCGGCACGCTGTACGCACGACGCACGCTGCTGGCCGGGTTCACCACCGTGCGCAACCTCGGCGACATCGCCAACGAATCGATCGCCCTGCGCAATGCGATCAACAGCGGCCTGATCGAGGGGCCGCGCATCTACACCGCCGGCGAGCCGATCGGCAGCACCGGCGGCCACGCCGATCCCACCGACGGTTTCCGCATGGACCTGGCCGGCGATCCCGGCCCGCTGCGCGGCATCATCGACAGCCCCGCCGACGCCTGGAAAGCCGTACGCGCGCACTACAAGCTGGGCGCGGACGTGATCAAGATCATGCCCTCGGGTGGCGTGCTGGACGAAAGCGCCAGCGGTGACAACCCGCAGATGACACTGGAAGAAATCCGCGCCGCCGTCGCCGCTGCGCGCGACTACGGCTACCGCGTGGCCGCGCACGCGCACGGCGCCGAGGCCATCCGCCGCGCCGTGCTGGGCGGCGTGGACTCGATCGAGCACGGCACCTTCATGGACGCGAACGACATGCAGTTGATGAAACGGCACAGCACCTGGTACGTGCCCACCATCACCGCTGGCGAGTTCGTCGCCGAAATGGCCAAGGTGCCGGGCTACTATCCGCCGCAGGTGGCGGCCAAGGCCGCGGCGATCGGTCCGCGGATCATGGATACCGCCGGCCGCGCCTGGCGCGCTGGCGTGCGCATCGCCTTCGGCACCGATGCCGGCGTGTTTCCGCACGGTGAAAACGCGCGCGAGTTCGTGTACCTGACGCAGGCCGGCATGCCGGCGCTGGAGGCGCTGCGCACGGCCACCGTCAACGCCGCCGCGCTGCTGGGGCGCGGGCGCGAACTGGGCCGCCTCGCGCCGGGCTACCGTGCGGATGTCATCGCGGTCGACGGCGATCCGCTGGCCGATATCCGCCGCATGCAGCGCGTGTCCTTCGTGATGAAGGACGGCACCGTCTACCGACAGGACGGCCGTGCCATCATGGCGCGATGATCGCAACCTCCCTGCCCGGCGACTGGCTGGGCTACATCGCCGCCACACTCACCACCGTGGCCTTCGTGCCGCAGGCCTGGCGCACGCTGCGCACGCGCGACACGCGCGCGCTGTCCCTGCTGATGTACCTGGTGTTCACCGTGGGCATCGCGTTCTGGCTGGCCTATGGGCTGGTGCTGGGATCCTGGCCGATCATCGTCTCCAACGCCCTCACCCTGCTGCTGGCCGGCACTATCCTGGCGCTGAAACTGCGTCACGGCTGAGTGCAGCGCACGGCGGCTCTTGTCAGCCTCGCACGCCGCCCCAATGATGCGGCATCCCCATTCGGAGCCCGCCATGAGCGCAAGCGATCACGCACTGGACGTCACCCAGGCCAACTTCGATGCCGAGGTGATGCAGGCCTCGACGCAGCAGCCGGTGCTGATCGATTTCTGGGCCGACTGGTGCGCGCCGTGCAAGCAGCTCAAGCCCGTGCTGGAAAAACTCGCCGCCGAATACAACGGCGCGTTCCGTCTGGCCAGGGTCGACGCCGACCAGGAGATGGCGTTGACCGGCATGTTCGGCATCCGCTCGCTGCCCACCGTGGTGCTGATCAAGGACGGGCAGCCGCTGGACGGCTTCATGGGTGCACATCCCGAACGCAACGTGCGCGAATTCCTGCAGCGCAATGGCATCCGACCCCAGCCTGGCAGCGCCGGTGTCGAGGACGCCGCCGCGACTGCGGGCACGCCGGTGGTCAAGGCGCTGGAATCCCCGGGCGAGGCGCTGGCGCGCGCGCAGTCCGCCGTAGCCGCGCAGCCGGACAACGACGGACTCAAGCTCGATCTGGCGCTGGCGCAGATGCGCGCCGGCCAGGCCGAGGCCGCCACCGCCACGCTCGACGCGCTGCCGGCCAACCTGGCCAGCGACACGCGTGCCCAGCGGCTGCGCGGCGAACTGGAACTGGCGCGCGCGCTGACCGGCGCGCCGGATCGGGCCGCACTGGAGCGGCGCATCGCCGCCAGCGCCAAGGATTACGCCGCGCGCGATCTGCTCGCCGTACACCAGTTGCTGGGCGGCCACGCGCAATCCGCGCTGGATGGCTGGCTGGCGCTGCTGCGCGATGCGCGCGAGTGGGAAGGCGGCCTGGCCAAAAAGCGCCTGCTGGCCGCCTTCGCCATGCTCGATGACGCCGATCTGGTCGGCCAGGCGCGCCGGCGCATGAGCAGTCTGCTGTTCTGATGCGCGCCACGGCCCGGCCATGCGCGGCGGCGGTCGGCGCGCACTGATGTGGGAGCGGCGCAATCAGGCGCTGGCCCCGCGACGCGTGTTCCTGCGCCGCGTCGGCCGCAACCTGCTGGCCGCCAGCGTGGTGGTGGCGGTTTCGCTCGGCATCGGCATGCTGGGCTATCACTACTTCGCGCGACTGGGCTGGGCCGATGCCTACGTCAACGCCGCCATGATCCTCTCCGGCATGGGTCCGTTGGCCACGCCACAGACGCTGGACGCCAAGCTGTTCGCCGGCACCTACGCGCTGTACTGCGGGCTGCTGGTGGTGTTTCTGGCCGGCGTGCTGCTGGCGCCGTTCGCGCACCGACTGCTGCACCGTTTCCATCTGGATCGCGAGCAGCACGCCGGGGCGACGTCCGCGCCGCGCAAACAGGACTGAGGCGACGCGCGGACGCCCTCCGGCAGCGCGGCGGTCGCGATCGCGCAGGCTCACGGAATCCACGCGGCACGTTGTCTGTCGCAGACAGGCCGATACGACGACAATCGCAGCAGCCGCGGCACCCCGTCGCGGACATGGCGGAGTGACCGGCATGCCCGCCCGGGCGAGATCGCCACGGCATCTCCTTGCGTGCATCGCGCTGCTGCTCGGCGTCGGCTGCGCGCTGGTGCCCACACGCTCTCTCGCCGCGGCAGCGACGCTGGTGCCCACTGCCGACGCGCCGGGCGCGCGGCGGACCCTGCATGCCAACAATCCGCGCACGCCGATTCCGCTGCGCGTGCGGCGATCCGAACATGCGTGGCGCGCGCGGGTGCTGTGGGCCTTCGATCTGATGGACACCGCCAGCGGCGGCCGCGCGCGCGGCTGGAAGGCGCCGCTGCTGATCGACCTGCGGCTGACCCGGCACCGGCGCCTGGCGCACGGGCTGGACAGCTACGCGCATATCGATCTGATCCGCATCGCCGGCAGCAATCCATCGCGCGATGCCGGCGACGTGCAGACCCTGGACAACCTGGCCGCGCACCACGCCTGGCGCCTGTACCGCGCATTCTGGCAACTGCGCGACACGCGCCAGCGCTGGACGCTGCGCCTGGGCTGGCAGGGTTACGACGAGCTGTTCGGACTGGTGCCGGACGGCGCCGATCTGCTGAACTCGTCGTTCGGTCAGATGCCCACCGGCTCGCAGGCCGGTATGCCGATCTGGCCGCAGACCGCGCCCGGCATCAGCGCGCGCTGGCATCCCGATGTGTTCTACGTGATGGCCGGATTGTGGAGCGGCGTGCCGCGCGATCCCAGCCTGCAGCAGGGCTGGAACCTGCCGCGCGCAGGTGATGGCGCGCTGCAGGCGCTGGAGTTGGGACTGTCACGGCGTGCCCGCTACAAGCTGGCCGTGGGCGCCTGGCGGCTGACACGCGGCGCGGCGCGCGAGCAAGCGCGCCGGGGTGTGTACGCGCTCGCCGATGTCACGCTGTTGAATCTGGGGCGACGCCATCTGGGCGGCTTCGCGCAATGGGGGCAGACGCCGCCCTTGCAAAGCCCCATCGGCCGCTATGTGGGCGCCGGTTTGCGCTGGCGCACCGTGCACCACGGACGCATCAGCGCCGGCATCGCGCGCGCCGTATTGAGCCCGGCTTTCCGCGCGCAGCAGATCGCGGCGCCGCGCGCCGAAACCGCCTACGAGCTGACCTGGCGACTGCGCGCGACACCCCGCCTGACGCTGCAGCCCGACCTGCAGTACATCGTGCATCCGGCGCTGGCGCCGCACGCCGCGCATGCGCTGGAGATCGGTCTGCGCGTCGATGGCAGCTTCTGACACGCAGCACGCACGCCGTGCTTGCCGCTATGCTCGCGGCCTTTGCACGACCCGCGAACCGATGAATCGCCTGCGCGCCCTGCTGCCCCTGTTGCTGCTGATCCTCACCGGCGTCGTGCTGGTGGCCTCCGGCGCGCTGAGGCATTTCGACCCGCGCCACCTGACCGCCGATCACGCGCAATTACGGCACCTGGCCGCGGCCTCGCCATGGCTGGCGCGGCTCGGCTATCTGGGCATCATGGTGCTGGCGGTGGCCAGCGGCGTGCCCGGCCTGCTGCTGATCAGCATCGCCGGCGGGCTGGTGTTCGGACTGGTGGAAGGCACGCTGCTGTCCACCGCGGGCCTGCTGCTGGGTTCGCTGATCCTGTTCTTGGCCGCGCGCGTGGCGCTGGCGGGCGGCAGCCGCCCGGCACCCAGGCTGGCGCAGACGATACGCGCCGGTTTTTTGCGCCATCCGGCCAGCTATACGCTGTTCCTGCGGCTGGTGCCGGTGTTTCCGTTCGGCGCGGTGACGCTGGCGCTGGCCTGGCTGCGCTGTCCGCTCTGGCTGTTCGTGGCCGCCAGCGCCGGCGGCGGGCTGGTGATGGAGGCCTTCGAGACCGCCGTGGGCGCCGGGCTCAGCGAAGCGATCGCGCGCGGCGAACCGATCGGCATGCACATGGTGCTGGAGCCGCACGTGCTGCTGCCGCTGACCGCGCTGGCACTGCTGGCGCTGGTGCCGGTGCTGCTGGGCCGGCGCAAAACGCGCGGAATGCCGCACGGGTAGCGCTCAGCCGCGCCACAACAGTGTGTCCAGATCGCCGGCACCGACAAAACACGCCGCCGCGACGCGGCCCCTGCGCACTGTCACCCCTTCCGCGGCCAGGCGCCGTGCCTGCCGGCGCGCCAGCGCCGTGCCAGGCGGTGCGGCCAGGCGACCATCGGCGTGCAGCACGCGCTGCCAGGGCAGATCCGCATCCTCGCTGGTGCGCAGTACGTGCCCGACCAGCCGCGCGCGGCCGGGCCATCCGGCACGCTGCGCGATGGCGCCGTAGCTGCTTACGCGCCCCACGGGAATGGCGCGCACCGCGGCTTCGATGGCGGCGCGCGCTATGTCGCGGGCGGGTTCAGCGCTCATGCCGATCACGCTACCATGCAGCGCAGGTACTACTCACGGAGCCCCGCCATGCTGACTTTCGAGTCGGTGCGATCGCACCTTGGCAGCCGGCACGCGCTGCACACCAACGACCCCTACCTGATCAGCTTCGATCTGGACCTGCGCCGCGCGCGCCACCAGGGCATGTACCTGGTCGACCTGGAAGGCGAGGCCGGCCGCAAGTACCTGCGCGTCTCCACGCCCATCGGCCCGGTGGTGGGCATGGACGCCGAGCGCTGCCTGCGCTTCAACTGGGAGCAGCGCGCCGGCTTCCTGGCCATCAGCGACTTGGAAGGCTCGCCCTACCTGCACCTGTGCGAAAACCGCCCCTACGACATCCTCTCGCTGGACGAGCTAGAACGACTGATCCGCGAGCTGGGCATGCTCGGCGACCAGCTCGAGCAAGCGCTGTGCAGCGAGGGTGATGCGTATTGATCCGACGCAGTGACTGGCGGAGGATCATTCGCGGCCCGCGCCGTGCGGGAATGCCGGGTCATTACACCGCGTCGATCATCATGACCGCACTGCCCGGCGCGCCGTGCGTTTCGGGAGTTTCCAACGCGATCGTCGTCGGGCGGACCGCCGGCCATGCCCGCCGATAGCGCTTGCTACACTCGCCGCATGGAAGTTGCCACGCGCCCGCCATGCTGAGCGAACTGGGATTGGTGCTGCTTCTGGCCCTGGCCAACGGCTTCTTCGCGCTGTCTGAAATGGCCATGGTCACCGCGCGGCGCTCGCGCCTGAAGCAGATGGCGCGCACCAGCAGGCGCGCGGCTCTGGCGCTGAAACTGGCGCAGTCGCCGGAGCGTTTTCTGTCCACCGTACAGGTGGGCATCACACTGATCGCCATCGTCACCGGCGTGGTCACCGGCGCCAATATCGGCGATCACATCATGCTGTGGCTGCAGAGCCTGGGCTGGACGCCGCTGCTGCCCTATGCGCGGCCGCTGGGCTACGCGCTCGGCATCGCGCTGATCACCTACCTCAACATCGTGGTCGGCGAACTGGTGCCGAAGCGGCTGGCGCTGGTGGCACCGGAGCAACTGGCGCTGCTGGTCGGTGCGCCCATGCTGGCGCTGGCGCGGCTGACGGCACCGTTCGTGCTGGTGCTGAACTTTTCCAGCAATGCGCTGCTGCGCCTGCTGCGCCTGGGCCGCGCCGCTCCGGAACGCATCAGCGAGGAGGAAATCCGCCTGCTGGTGGCCGAAAGCGCCGAGCAGGGCGTGCTGGACGAGGACGAGCGCGCCATGGTCAGCCGCGTGCTGCGCCTGGGCGACCGCAGCGTCGGCAGCGTGATGACACCGCGTACGCGTATCGCCTGGCTGGATGCCGCGGCCGGCATCGAGGAGAACCTGGCGGTGCTGCGCGAGACGCCGTACTCACGCTATCCGGTGTATCGCGGCAGCGAGAGCGAGGTGCTGGGCGTGCTCGAGGTCAAGAACCTGCTCGAGCCGATGACGCGCGGCGTCACCCAGCCCGGACTGTTCCGCACCCTGGCCAAGCCGTTGTATGTACCGAGCAGCGCGCGTGCGCTGGACTTGCTGGAGCAATTTCGCGACGCGCAGACGCCGCTGGCGCTGGTGGTGGACGAATACGGCGACATCGAAGGCCTGGTCACCATCAACAATCTGCTGGAGGCAGTGGTGGGGCGAGCCGCGCCCAGCAATGACGGCGCACCGCCAGTGGACGCACCGATCGTACGCCGCGCCGACGGCAGTTTCAGCGTCGACGGCGCGCTCTCGATCGAGGACCTGCGCGAGTTGCTGGGCACTGTGCAGATGCCCGAGGCGCCCGATCTCGAGTACCACACCGTGGCCGGACTGATCATGGCGCGACTGGGCCGCATCCCGGCGCTGGGTGAGGTGTTCGACTGGCAGGGTCTACGCTTCGAGATCCTGGATCTGGACGGCGCGCGCATCGATCGCGTGCTGCTGAGCGTGTTGCCGCAGGACGCGCAGAAGTGAGTCCGCGCGCGCACGCCGAGCGCACCAGCGCGGTGCTGCGCGCGGCGCTGCACGCGCACCCCGACGCCCGAATCCGCTTCGGCGACCTGGTCGAGCCGCTGCACGAGCGCGCATTCGGATTTCTGGTGCTGCTCCTGGCGCTGCCCAACTTCGTGCCGGTGCCGCTGGGCATCGGCGGGCCGATGGGCGTGCTAACCGCACTGGCCGGGCTGCAGATGCTGCTCGGATTGCAGCGGCCCTGGCTACCGCGGCGCCTGGCCGATTACCGCATCGCGCGCGGCACCGCGGACAAGGTGCTGGGCTTCGGCCTGCCGCTGCTGTCGCGTCTGGAAAAGCTGGCGCGCCCGCGTCTGGAGGTGCTCACCTATCGGCCCGCCAGCCTGTTCACCGGTCTGCTGCTGCTGGCGGTGGGTGCGCTGCTGGCGCTGCCGATCCCATTCACCAACTGGCCCATCGGCATGTTGTTGCTGCTGTACGCCATTGCCCTGCTGGAACGCGACGGCGCGCTGTTGCTGGCTGCCTGGCTGGGCGCGCTGGGCGGCATCGGTGTGTTCGCCAGCGCCAGCGGCGCGCTCGTGCACCTGCTGCGCGGTTGGTTTTGAATCAGCGGAACAGTTGCAGCAGCGCCCAGGCCAGGCCCAGGGTCAGATAGCCGACCAGCACCCAGAAACTGCGGTCCAGATACGGCTCGCCGGTTTCCCTCGAGTACGGGCTGTAACGCCCGGCAAACCAGTCCGGAACGATCAACATGCCGGCACCGATGACCGGCATGAACAGCACCAGTCCGGCGCCGCGCGCGGCCTGCAGGATGCTGCTACCGCGCGCCACCCACAGCGCAGGAAACCACGCGCGCAGGTGCAGCAGCATCCACAACCAGAACAGCAGCGCGGCGACGCCCAGGATGCGATGGCCCATCGCCTACTCCACGGCGCGGTCGCGCGCGATCCGTGCCATGCGCTCGGCATCGGCCAGGATGCCGTGCAGGATGCGCAGCTCGCGCAGGCTGGGCCGGGCGCGCAGGAACAACCTGCGCAGGCGCCGCTCGATGGTGAACGGCGCGCGGCCTTTGTGGAAATCGATGGCGTGCAGCACCGGCCACAGGTGCTCGAAAAACGCTTCCATCTGGGCGAGATCGGCGGGCGGCTCGGCAAGCGCGTCGGCATCACCCGCGCCTGCACCCTGCACCTGCGCCAGCGCGCACAGGCGCAGTTCGTAGGCCATCACCTGCACCGCCTGCGCCAGGTTGAGCGAGCTGAAGTCCTCGACGCTGGGAATACGCACCATGGCATGGCAGCGCGCCAGCTCGTCGTTCTCCAGGCCGGCGCGTTCGTTGCCGAACAGCAGCGCCACCTGTCCGCCCGCGACGGCATGCGCGAAGGCGCGCGCGGCGCCGGCGCGCGGATCGAGTTCCGGCAGCGCCACGCCGCGGCGGCGCGCACTCAGACCCAGCGCCAGCGTGCAACCGGCCAGCGCGGTGTCCAGACCGGTGTGCACCGGCGCGGCATCCAGCAACGCGTCGGCGCCCGCCGCCAGGGCGATGGCCTCCGGATCGGGAAAACGCTGCGGCGCCACCAGCACCAGCCGCGTCAGCCCCATGGTGCGCATGGCGCGCGCCGCGGCGCCGATGTTGCCCGGATGCTGCGGCCGCACCAGCACGCAGGCGATGCGGTCCTGGAGCGACGCCGCGTTCATGCGCGGCCAGCCGCGCCGCCGCTGCGCGGCTGGCATAATGCGCGCACCGCGCCTGGCGCGGTGTCGTTCTTTTTCCACTGCGATCCGATCATGCCCAGACCCGCCATCACGATTGCGGTGCGCGCCGCGCGCGCCGCCGGCAACGTCATCCTGCGCTACCAGAACCGCATCGAGGGCCTGGCCGTCATCGAGAAGCAGCGCATGGATTTCGCCAGCGAGGTCGATCGCCTCGCCGAGGCCGAAATCATACGCGAGATCCGCCGCGCCTATCCCGACCACGGTATCCTGGCCGAGGAATCCGGCGCGGTCAGCACGGGCCGCGCCACCTGGGTGATCGATCCGCTGGACGGCACCCACAACTACCTGCGCGGCATTCCGCACTGCTGCGTGTCGATCGCGCTGCTGGAGCGCGGCGAGCCGACACACGGCGTGATCTTCGACCCGATGCGCGGGGATTTGTTCGTCGCCAGCAAGGGCGATGGCGCGTTTCTCAACGACCGCCGCATCCGCGTGTCCAAGCGCGAGGGTCTGGCCGGCGCCATGCTCGCCACCGGATTCCCGTACCGCCAGCGTGCGCATCTGGATGCGCAACTGGGCATGGTGCGCGCACTGCTGGTCGAAGCCGAAGATCTGCGCCGCAGCGGCTCGGCGGCACTGGATCTGGCCTACACGGCCTGCGGACGCTTCGATGGCTATTTCGAGATCGGGCTGAAGCCCTGGGACCTAGCCGCCGGCTGCCTGCTGGTGCGCGAGGCCGGCGGCCGCTACAGCGACTTCGCCGGCCGTGAAGGCCTGCCGGCCAGCGGCAACATCGTCGCCGGCAATCTGGCCGTCACCAGGGGCATGCTCGAAACCATCCGACCGCTGACGCCACCGGCACTGCTGAAAGCCTGAGCGCGCTGCGCGGCCGGTGCCGGCACTCCCGCGACGGAGCGGCCCGCGCAGGCAGCGCGCGGTCCGCGATACTCACATGTCGTGCTTGGCCAGCACGTAGCCGCGCTGCTGGTAGGCGCGCCAGCGCGCGCGCGAACCGCTGCGGGCATCGGCATCGGCTGGCACCACCTCGAGCAGCCGCGCGCAGTCGCGCAGGCAGGGCTCCTCGCGCAGGTTGATCAGCAGCGGACGGTCGGGCGTGTCCACACCGGGCGGCACGATCAGCACGGCGGTGTCGGCGTCGTCCGTGTCGCCGGCGATCTGGTGCGGAATGAAGGCGTCCTCGTCGAAGCTCCACAGCAACTCGTCCAATGCCTCGGCCTCGTCCATGTCGCGCACCAGTACCAGCGCCGGCTGGCGGTGCTGGAACGCACGCTGCGCCAGCTCGCACACCAGCAGCAGCGGGTTGTCGCGGAAACGCGGTTTGTCGATCAGGTAGAAATCGGCTTGCGGCATGCGCGCGAGCGTACCTGCGTGCCGCGCTGCGGTCACTCCCGGCGGTTCAAATCAGCGCCGCCGTGCCCGTGGCCGGCAGCAGGATGCGCACGCACAGGCCGCCGCCGTCGCGGTTGACCAGGGTGATGCGCCCACCGTGCGCCTCGACGATTTCACGTGCCAGCGCCAGGCCCAGGCCGCTGCCGCTGCGCTTGGTCGAATAGAACGGCAGCAGCGCCTGCGCCAGCACCGCCTCGCTCATGCCGGGGCCGCGGTCGCGCACCTCGATGCGCCAATGCGCGTCGGCCTGCTGCACCTCCAGTTCCACCGCATCGGCCGGCCCACCGGCCTCGTGCGCGTTCTTGATCAGATTCAGCAGCACCTGTTCCATCTGCGCGGCGTCGAAGCACGCCGGTGCCGTGGGCACCGGATACGGCATGCGGAACCTGGCGTGCGCGGTCAGCGCTTCGACGAACGCCGGCCAGCGCACCGGCTCGCTGCGCGGCGCCGGCAACTTGGCGATCTGCGCGTAGTCGGCGATGAACCCGTGCAGGTGGCGCGCGCGCTCGCCGATGCGCGCAAACACCTCGGGCAACTGCCGGGTATCGCCGCGCCGCGCCAGCTCGGCGCCGGAATGCGCCAACGAGCTGATCGGCGCCAGCGAATTGTTGAGCTCGTGGCTGATCACCCGGATCACTTTTTTCCACACCGCCACTTCGGCGCGCGCCATCTCGCGTGTCATGCGCCGCAGCAGGTACAGCCGGTGCGGCAGCCCGTGCAGCCGGAACCCGCGCTGCGCAAGGTGGAAGCGTTCCTCCATGCCGTCCATGTCCAGCGCGAACAGGCTGTCCTCGCCCAGCTCCAGCGCACGACGCAAGGCCGCGGGCAGCGTCTCGATCAGTTCCGCGAAAGCGATGCCGGTGATGCTGCGCCCGCCGCCCAGCAGTTGCCGCGCCGCCAGGTTGCTCAGAACGATGCGGCCGGCGGTGTCGACCAGCAGCAGCGCCACCGGCGAGTGCTGCACCACGGTATCCAGCAGCAGCTCGCGCTGCGCCAGGTGCTGGCGCTGCACGCGCAGTGCCGCGCCCAGCGCGTTGTGCATCTCGATCAGGGCGCCCAGTTCGTCGCGGCGGCGCACCACGATGCCGAAGCTGAAATCGCCGTCGCGGTAGCTGGCGACGCCGCTCTCCAGGGCGCGCAGCAAGCGGCGCAACGGCCGCACGACCGTATGCGCGAGCCAGAGCAGCAGCGGTAGCAGCGACAGCGCCGCCAACGCCAGCGCCCAGCGCGTAGCCAGCGCGCCCTGCAGCAGGACGGTGAGCCCGGCACCGGCCAGCGCCGCCAGCCACAGCAGCAGCGCCAGCTTGCCGGCGATGGAGAACACGCGCATCAGTCCTGCGCCAGTCCGTAATACTGCAGGCGCCGGTACAGCGCTTGTCGTGACAGGCCGAGCCGCTGCGCGGCACGCGCCACCACGCCGTTGCAGGCGCGCAGCGCTTCCTCGATGGCGGCGCGACCGGGTTCGTCCAGATCGCGCGGCGACGACGCGACGCCGGCTGCAACGGGAAGCGCGAGATCGGCGGCGCGCACCACGCCGTCGCGGCACAGCAGCCGCGCGCGCTCCAGCGTATTGCGCAGCTCGCGCACGTTGCCCGGCCAGGGATACGCCAGCAGTGCCTCGCGCGCGCCATCGTCCAGCATGCCGGCACCGCCCAGGAAATGCTCGGCCAACGGCAGGATGTCCTCGCGCCGCGACGCCAGCGGCGGCAGTGCCAGCTCGATCGCGTTCAGGCGGTAGTACAAGTCCTCGCGGAAACGGCCCGCGCGCACCAGTGCACGCAGATCGGCGTTGGTGGCGCTGAGGATGCGCACGCGCACGCTACGCGTGCGCCCGGAACCCAATCGCTCGAACTGGCCGGTTTCCAGCACGCGCAGCAGCTTGGCCTGTCCGGCCAGCGGCAGGTTGCCGATCTCGTCCAGCAACAGCGTGCCGCCGTCGGCCTGTTCGAAGCGGCCTTCGCGCGCTCGGGTGGCCCCGGTGTAGGCACCGGCCTCGGCGCCGAACAGCTCGGCTTCCAGCAGGTTTTCCGGCAGCGCGCCGCAGTTGACCGCTACGAACGGTCCCGTGCGCGCCGCCGAATTGGCGTGCACGATCGCGGCGATGCGCTCCTTGCCGGTACCGTTGGGACCGGTAATCAGCACCGGTACCGAGCCGCGCGCCACTTGGCAAGTCATCTCCAGCAGTTGCAGCATGGCATCGGAAGCGAACACCAGCCCGGCCAGATCGAACTCGGTCTCGAGCTTCTCGCGGCGCGCGCGACGCGCCTGACGGCGCTCGGCGAGCTGGCAATTGGCCTCGGCCAGCTCGAGCAGGTTCTCGACCGTGGCCAGCAGGCGCGCGTCGTCCCAGGGCTTGGACAGGTAATCGGCGGCGCCGGCCTTGACCAGACGCACGGCGGCATCGAGATGCGTCCAGCCGGTGAGCAGGATCACCGGCAGGTCGGGCTGCGCAGCTCGCAGGGCGTGGAACAGCGCCTCGCCTTCGGCCCCCGAGGTGGTGTCGTCGCTGAAGTTCATGTCGGCGATCACCAGGTCCACGCGCGTGGCGCGCGCGCTGTCCAGGCCCTGCTCGGGCGTGGCCGCGCCCAGCGTGCGGATATCGTGCAGCGCGAACAGCGTCGCCAGCGCCTCGATGACGCCGGGATTGTCGTCGATGACCAGAATGGTGCGCGCAGGCATGGCTTCAGGGTGCCGGGTGCACGCTGGCAAGCAGCGCGGAGACACCGCCCCAGGCGATCTGCGCGCCGATGCACAGCAGGATGAATGAGATCAGCTGCTGCACGCCGTTGAAGGCGCTGCGCGGCAGCATGCGGCCCAGTCTGGGCGCGTAGCGGTAACACGTGTAGACCAGCGCGGCCAGCAGCGCCGCGGCCAGCAGGATGCCGAGGTGCGCCAGCAGCGTGGCCTGCCAGCCGGGGCGCGTGGCCTGCGCCGAGAGCGTCAGCACCACCACGATGGTGCCGGGACCGACGGTGAGCGGAAACGTGAACGGATAGAACGCGCGCTCCAGCACGGCGGCCTCGTCGCTGGCGCCGGGCGTGGGCGCGGCCTCATTGCCGCCGGAACTGAGCATCTTCCAGCCCATCGCCGCCAGTGTCAGCCCGCCACCCACCTGCACCACCGGCAGCGAGATGCCGAAGAAACGCAGGATCGTCTGGCCCAGCAGCTCGGTGACCAGGATGAACACCAGCATCATCAGCGTGACCCGCAACGCCAGGCGCTTGAAGACGGGCTCCGGCGCCTCGCCGACCATGCCGAGGATGATCAGCGCGGTGCCCACCGGATTGATCACCGGCAGCAGCGCCGCGAACGCCAGCGGCAGGGTATCCAGCGGTTGCAACACGCGCGCGATCATCGCGACAGCGCCTGCGCCAACTGCACGAACACCAGCACCAGCAGCGCCGTCTGCATCAGCATGCCCAGCGTGAAGGCCGGGCCGCGCCGGGTCGCGTCGCGCAGATAGGCGGCCGCGTACCACACCCGCGCCAGCAGCCATACCGCGCCGAAGGCCGCCGCCAGTCGCGCAGCGCCCAACCACGTCGCCAGCGCCAGCGTGGGCAGGAACATCAGCGCCGCCTCCATCGTGTTGGCCTGCACGCGGAACGCGCGCTCGAAGGCCGGGTGGCCGGTCGTCGCCGGCGCCTTGATGCCGTGCACGTCGCGTGCGCGGCCAGTGATGAAAGCAGTGACCATCAGCAGCAGCACCGTCAGTGCGGCGATCAGAGCGGACAACAGCATGGTGCGGTCCTCGGCAGGGTGCGCGCAGCATAGCCCGCCTGCTGCGCCATGCGCCGCCGCCATGCGCCGCGCCACGGGCGCGGAACCGCGGCGCTGCGGCGCGGTCTGAGGTGAAGACGGGGCGCACCACGTCCAGCACCCGGCCGGCGGGAGCACAGCATGTTCGGAATGACCACCGCAGCGCTGATGTGGAGCATGGTCTTCGGCTCCATCGGTACCGGCTACTTCATCTACGGCAAGCGCCAGGGCGAGGCGCTATGGCTGATCAGCGGACTGCTGCTGGGCGGGGCGATGTTCTTCGTCTACAGCTCCAGTTGGGTCATCGTCGTCGGCCTGCTGCTGACGCTGCTGCCGTGGATCTGGCGACGTTTCACCTGATCCATCCGCGCTTACAGCTGACGCTCAGGCCGCATGCTGCGGCGTCGCGCGCAGCGCATCCAACCAGCGCACGACGCGCGCGACCAGATGCGCATCGAGCACGTCACCGGGCTGCGGCATGACACAGGCGATCGCCCTGCCCGCGCAGTGGATCAGGTCGTGGGTCATGTCGGGGAATCGCGCCAGCGTCGCCTGCGGCGCGGCGCGCGCGAGGCGCTGGCCATTGCCCGGCAGCACCTGCACATCCTTGCCGCCTTGCGTGATCAGCATGGGCACATGGATGGCGCGCACGAGCTGCGTCGGGTCGACGTCGATTTCGCTGCGCAACAGGCCCGCGGCGGGGGCGAACAGCCGCGCGAACGGATTATGTGCCAGCGCGCCACCCAGGCTCAGGCTGACGCCATGACCGTGGCGAATGGCAGCCAGCGTCGCGTCGATCTGCACGCGTTCCCGCACGATCTGCGCCCTGCTCGCGCCGCGCAGTTCGGCCTCGGTGATGGCCTGGCTTTCGATGATCCGCGCCATGGGCTCGCCCGGGCCTTCCAGCGAAACCACGCCGGCGATCTTCAAGCCAGGCGCCGCGGCCAGCGCGATCAAACCGCCCTCGGAATGGCCCATGAGGATGATCTCGTGCGGATCGGTCGCAGACTGCCGTGCCAGCCACGTCACCAGATCGCGTGTGTTCCGCACATAAGTCGCCAGCGTCACGTCGTTGCCGTTGCCGGTGCTCGGCGCCAGGCCCAGCTTGTTGTAGCGCAGTACGGCGTAGCCCTGGCACGTCAGGTCGTAGGCCAGTTGCTGATAGATGGAGTTGCCCAGCGCGCCGGGCGCATTGCCGTTTTCGTCGACCGGCCCGGAACCCGGCAACAGCAGCACCGCCGCGAACGGGCCGGCTCCGCTGCGCGGCAGGGTGAGCGTGCCGTGCAACACCGCGCCGGTCGAATCCACCGCGACCGGCTGCGCTCGCAGGCATGCGGCCTGCCGCGCCAGCCGCGCGGCCAAGGCGCCGGCGGGCCGCAGTGCTGCTGCGCTCGGCGCCACGGGCACGATGTGCAATCCGGCCAAGGCGCCACGCGCGTCGTAACTGAACAGCAGACCCAGCGTGGCACGGCTGAAGCGTAGCGGCACCAGCACGCTGTGATACGGCGTTGGCGCCGGCGCCGGCGCCGCGACGGCCGCGCCGTGGCTTTGATAGGCGCCATTCTGCTGCTGCAACAGTTGCCATAGTTGCCGCAGTTTCTCGGGTGACAAGCCTTGACGCATGGCCGCATCGAAGCCGTGCGTCGCCGCTGCCCAGCGTCCGGCCGCCAGCGCATCGAGCGTGGCCAGCGCCGCGCGCGCATCGGGCGCTGCTGCGATCGCGTTTGCCGGCGCGGGCTGCGCAGCGAGGGTGGGCGCGCCGAGCATCAACCCCCATGCCACCGACAGACCGATCATCAAAGCGCGGTGCCGTTTCATCACGCACATCTCCTTGCCGGTTCGATACGGAATCGCGCACCTCAGCGCGCGCGCTGAAACACCAGGCGCATGCCGAGATCGGGGTTTTCTGCGTGCACGATCTGCAGCAGCGCCCAGCCCTCGCGCCCGGCGTCGTTCAGTGCCGTTTGCAGCGCGTCGTCGCCGATGCCGCCGATGAAGGCGGGCTTGAGATGGACCACGTGGTACTCGAAGCGGGTGTCGCTGCCGGCCATGTCGGATTTCTCGATGTGAATGAAATGGCGCGCAAGTCGAAGTTCATGCTGGCGGCTTGCGTTTGCTCTGCGGCAGGCGTCCGGCCAAGCGCAGCGCCTCGCGCAACACGTACTCGATGTGCGCGTTGAGGCTGCGCAATTCGTCGTTGGACCAGCGCTGCATGGCGTTCAGCACCTCGGTGTTGATGCGCAGCGGATAGGCTTTCTTAGCGTCGCTCATGCTTGTCCGCGGTGGGCGCCGGGTAGTGCCTGGCGTAGCGCAGCACGCCCAGAATCAAGATCAGCAGAATGACGGTGACGGGAACCGCCGTTGCCAAGCCCAGCCATACCGCCGCAGCCTTGGCGTCGAGGGCCAGCCATGCGGCACTGGCCAGCATCTGCAGAGCCAGCAGATACAGCATGCCACCCACGAACACGCCCGCCTTCTGCTGGCCTTGGGCGGAAACGCGCGACCAATCGACCAAGCCATGCACCATCCCGACCGGACCGCGCCGGCTCGCCAGATAGCCCAACAGAAACAGCGGCGCGCTGACGACCGCCGGCGGCAAAGCCCGCACAACATCTTGCGTATCCAACATGGCGCACTCCTCGGATATGCAGATCAACCGTTGTACAGCGTGCCGGTGTTGACCACCGGCTGCGTGGCGCGATCGCCGCACAGCACCACCAGCAGGTTGGCGACGATGGCCGCCTTGCGTTCCGGGTCCAGTTCCACCACGCCGTCGGCTTCGAGACGCTTGAGCGCCATCTGCGCCATGCCCACCGCACCCTCGACGATGCGCTCGCGCGCGGCGACGATGGCATTGGCCTGCTGCCGCTGCAGCATCACCTGCGCGATTTCCGGCGCGTAGGCCAGGTGGCTGATGCGCGCCTCGATCACCTTCAGTCCGGCTTTCTCCAGCCGCGCCTGGATCTGCTCGCGCAGATGCTGGTTGACCTCCTCGCCGTGGCTGCGCAACGAGGGCCGCTCGTCGTGCGAGTCGTAGGCGTAGTTCTGCGCCAGATGGCGCAGCGCCGACTCGCTCTGGATCTTCAGGAAACTCTCGTAGTCCTGCACCTCGAACACCGCCTCGTAGGACTCGACCACCTGCCACACCACCACCGCGGCGATCTCGATGGGGTTGCCGTCGGCGTCGTTGACCTTGAGTTTGTCGGAGTCGAAGTTGCGCACGCGCAGGCTGAGCGCACGCTTGGAATAGAACGGGTTGGTCCAGCGCAGTCCCGGCTCGCGCACGCTGCCGGAATAGCGCCCGAACAACTGCAGCACGCGCGCCTCGTTGGGTTGCACCTGGAAGAACCCGCCCAGCAGGAACAGCCACAGCACACCCAGCGCGATCGGCAGCGCGACAGTGGCGGGATCGGCGGCGGCCAGCACCGTCACGATCCACCACGCCAGCAGCAGGCCGGCGACGATCAATGCCAGCAGCGTGGCGATTCCGGGCAGCGAAAAACCCTTGCGTTCGTTCATGGCGTCTTCCTCGTTTGTGTCATATTGATATCACTTAGATATCTATTATGCAAACCGGTCGCACCTGCCGCCGCGAGCGGCGGTCTGGACGAGGACACCGGATCCCGGCTCGGCGCGGTGCGCCGTCCGGGATGACATCACAAGAAAGAGCCCGCCGTTCGGGATGACGCTGCCTTTTTGCTGTCATCCCCGCGGATGCGGGGATCCAGTCAGACTCGCCGCAAGGACACTGGATCCCGGCTCGGCGCTGCGCGCCGTCCGGGATGACATCGAAAGATGGGGCACGCCGTTTGGGATGACGTCAAGAGAAGTGGCGCGTCGTGAAGAGGCGCGCCGTGAGGCGTGGCGTTTTGTTTTCTGGTGTCATCCCGGGGCCGCCGCAGGCGGAACCCGGGATCCAGTGACTTGGCTGTAACGGCCTGGCTCGTAGGTCGTTCAAACGGGCGGCGCATGCATTGGCGTGGCGCCCGTCTGGATCCCGGCTCGGCGCTGCGCGCCGTCCGGGATGACATCAGAAAGAGCGGGCGCCAGCCGGGATGTGCCGTCCCCAAAAAATCGCAACGCGCTCGTCCCGAGTCCCGAGTCCCGAG
>JAJYQO010000088.1 GCA_021794575.1 Pseudomonadota bacterium
GGACGCCCAAAGGCTATCCCGCCCAAGCCGCCGAGAAAACGCGGACATCCGCCCAGCTTGGAGCGACCTTCGCCGAACCGCCCTTGGAGGCAAATCGCTAACTCCGGTTAAATGGATACCCCAGAGCGGCGTATCACAAGGTCTGACCGGGACTCGGGACTCGGGACTCGGGACTCGGGACTCGGGACTCGGGACTCGGGACTCGCGTGTTGCGATTTTGGGGCGGCACATGCGGTCGGTGCGCTACGTTTCATGAGGTCATCCCGGCAGGCGTACGCTCTTTCTGACGTCATCCCGGACGGCGCGCAGCGCCGAGCCGGGATTCAGTAACTTTGCGGCGAGCGTTCCCGGATCCCCGCGGGTGCGGGGATGATGTCAAAGCCGAAGCCCCGGCCCGGCGCTTCTGGCAGCCTGCGTCAACCATTCCTACGTTCGCCGTTGCCGAGCCCCGCCATGACCGACGCTCCCGCACGCCAGTACAAGTACTACGACCTGATCCTGGGCGCCTTCGTCTGCGTGCTGCTGTGCTCGAACCTGATCGGCCCGGCCAAGGTGGCCGAGGTGCACGGCGTCGACTTCGGCGCCGGCGTGTTGTTCTTCCCGATCTCCTACCTGTTCGGCGATATCCTCACCGAGGTGTACGGCTACGCGCGTTCGCGGCGCGTGATCTGGTCGGGCCTGACCGCGCTGGTGTTCGCGTCCTTGATGAGCGCGGTGGTCGTTGCGCTGCCGCCGGCGCGCGGCTGGCACGACCAGGCCGCCTACGAAACCATCTTCGGCCAGACCCCGCGCATCGTCATCGCCTCGATCACCGCGTTCTTCGTGGGCGAGTTCGTCAATTCCTTCGTGTTGGCCAAGATGAAGATTTTCACCGCCGGCCGCTGGCTATGGACGCGCACGGTGGGTTCGACGCTGTGCGGCGAAGGCGTGGATACCCTGGTGTTCTACCCGGTGGCGTTCTTCGGCGTGTGGAGCGGCGCGCTGCTGGCCAAGGTGATGCTGTTCAACTACATCGCCAAGGTGCTGTGGGAAGTGCTGGCCACGCCGCTGACCTACCGCATCGTGGCTTTCCTCAAGCGTGTCGAGCACGAGGACTACTACGACCGCGACACCGACTTCACGCCCTTCTCTCTGCGTGTCAGCCGCTGACTGTAGGCTGTAACGAGCGGTTCACCACGGCACGATGCAGTGCGACCAGCGCGCCCCTGATCGCGCCGGAGACCGACGGCGACTCCACCATGCCGCTTTCCGTCAGATTCGAACCGAGCAGCGGAATGCTGATCGAAGCCGCCTCGACGATGACGGCCGACATGGTCTTGAGCGTCTCCCGCAGCGCCGCGTCCGCGTGCTGCGCGCGCGGCGATGCGTTGAGCACCGCGACGGGCTTGCAGACGAACGACTCGACACTGACCAGCCAGTCCAGCGCGTTCTTGATCGTGCCGGTGATGCCGTGGGCGTATTCCGGACTGGCGATCAGCAGCGCGTCGGCCGCTGCAACCTCGGCGTACAGTGCGGCGACCGATGGCGGTACATGCGGCTCGAAATCGGGACTGAAGAGCGGCAGGTCGCCAATTCCGGAAAAAGGCATGACCAGCATGCCGGGCGGAGCCAGGCGTGCGGCGGCGCGCAGCAGCGCAGAATTGATCGATGCCGCGCGCAGACTGCCGGAAATCGCAAGAACTTTCATGCTGGGACGTTGCCTATTCTTGCCGTTATGCAGATCTTGGGATTTACACCAGCCTGTCAGCGGGTCGCGTTTTGCCCCTGCTCCAGGCGCGCGAGCGTGGCGGGCACAATGCGCCTATGCATGGGTGCGACGAACGCCATGTAGACGCGCCCCAGCAGGTTGTGAGTCTGCACGATGGTAATGGGCGGTGCACTTGGGTGGCGCGGTGGCTGCGAAGGTCCACGCGCGCCTATACCCGGCCTCCTACTTAATCGTGCGCCCAACCGGCTTCAGTGCGAGTACGCCATCACCGAGCAGAAAGAGCACGACGAGACTCACGGCCCAGAACGCCGGGTATTCCCAGCCGCCACCTTTGTTGGTGAACAGCCAGCCATTCGCCCCATGCACCATGACGATGGTGCCCAGCATCTCCAGCGCCAGCGGCAACGCCACCCAAGGTGCATACACACCGAGGATGAGGGCCACACCGCCGAAGAACTCGAGCGCGATGATCGCGTAGGCCGCGATCGCCGGCAGGCCGAGCGTGGCGAAGTAAGCAACAAATCCCGGGACGGTGAAGACGAAGATCTTCAGCGCCACATGCGCCAGAAACAGGACGCCCAGACTGACGCGTAGCAGCAGCGCGGCATAGGGCGCGGTGGATGTCTTGATCATAAAAACCTCACGGATGATCGATCGATGGGACAGCGTCATGCGGCGGGATCGTAGCGCCGGAGCCGGCGCCCGAACCAGTCGCGTCGAAACTCGCGCCTTCAGTCCTTGCGCACCCAGGTCGGTGCGATGCCGGTGCCAAGGCCGGCACCGTAGCCAAGGTAGATGTTGAGGCCCGCCAGCGGTTCGAGATATCGCGCGTTCCTGAGCGTGCCGGCATCGATCACCTCGAAGCCCATCGAGCGAGCCATCGCGGTCACAGCCTCTTTTGCCGGGGCGTCATCACCGGCCAGGAAGGTCGTCACGCGCCGGCCGGCGCCGAGGTCGGGACCGGCGGCGAGCAGTTGCGCGAAGACCGTGTTGAAGGCCTTGACCAGGCGGACGTTCGGGACAGCGCGGGCGATTTCCTCGGCGGCCGAGGTCGTGTGGCCGATGGTCAGACCCATGTAGTCGGCGGTGAGCGGATTGGTGATGTCCACCACGATCTGCCCGGCGTCGGGTGTAGCCGCGCGCAGTGCGTCCACGGCCTGCGCGTAGCCGGTTGCCAGGATAACGATTTCGTTGCCGGACGCTGCGCCTTGGACCGGAAGCGCGCGCGCGCCATGACGTGAGGCAACCTGCGCAGCCTTTGCGGAGTCGCGTCCCGTGACGCTCACCTTGTGACCTGCGCGGGTGAGCTGTTGGACGAAAGCCGAACCCATGTTGCCAGTGCCGATGACCAGAATTTTCATAGTGATCTCCTGAAGAGTGAGGGATCTCGAGAAGCCGCTTGAGCGTCTCGAGGTGAATTCTGGTCTCCGCATTAGCTTGAAAAATAGAGGACTTTTATCAAATAATATTTGCGATAAACGTAATAATCACGGTGCCGAATGGACATCGTCCATGCCATGCAGGTCTTCGTGCGGGTCGTCGAGCGCGGCAGCTTCTCGCGGGCCGCCGATGCACTCGATCTCTCGAACGCGGCGGTCACCCGCCAGGTCGGGTTGCTCGAGGCGCATCTCGGTACGCGCCTGCTCAATCGCACGACGCGCCGCCTCTCGCTGACCGACGCGGGTGCGGAGTTCCATGGGCGCTGCCGCACGATCCTGGAGGAAATCGCGGACGCCGAAGCCGTGGCCGGACAACTGACGGCCCAGCCGGTGGGGTTGCTGCGCATCTCCGCGCCCCTGTCCTTCGGGATCCTCGAGCTGGGGCGTTTCCTGCCCGCATTCCATGCGAAGTACCCGAAGCTGCGCCTCGACATCGATCTATCCGACCGCCTGGTCGATCTTGCCAATGACGGCATCGACGTCGCTCTGCGGATCACCGGGCGGCTCGATGACAATCTGGTCGCCCGGCGAATTGCGCTGATCCCCATGGTCGTCTGCGCATCCCCGGGGTATCTCGAACAGCATGGCACGCCGTCCTCACCCGGCGAGCTCGCTCATCACGCCACGCTGAGCTTCAGCTATCTTTGGGCTGGCGACGAGTGGACATTCACGGATGCGCGGGGCGCGGTCACCCGCGTGCGTGTCGATCCCGCCATCCATGCCAGCAACGGTGACCTCCTGCGTGACCTCGCGATCGCCGGTTGCGGAATCGTCATGCAACCCGAGTTCATCGTGGCTCAGGAGCTGGCGCGCGGCCGACTGGTGCCGCTGCTTGCCGATTACCGCACGATGGATCTCCACCTGCACGCGGTCTACCTCAGCCGCCGCCACCTGCCGGGAAAGGTCCGGGTCTTCATCGACGAGCTCGTGACGGCGCTGGGTGCGGCTCGGCCATGAACGAATCCGATCGGATCTCCGCGAACAGCCCCACCGGGCGAGCAGTCATCCAGCAAGTCCAGCGGTGCAGAACTCGACCCAGACCTGCGCAGGACCGATGAAGACTCTTGCGCAGATCGGTCGGCAAGACGGCCGCGATCTTGGCCAGGGCATTGCGCGCCCTGGGCCTGCAGCGCGGCGATGTCCCGGTAGAGAGTGCGCAGGCTGATGCCGAGTTCGGACGCCAGAACGGCGCCGCTCACCGGGTAGCGATGACGGCGCAGGCATTGCATCAATTTGAGCAGGCGTTCAGCGCGCGACAACGAGCGCTCCTTTGCAATGACATTGCATGCAGAATTGCTGAAGGAGGTGCGCCAGGATCGAAGCTCCTTTGCCTATCTGCATGATGTCCCACCTCTTGAGCGTTACAGGGCCTGCATGACCCGCTCCAGCTTTTGCCTAACCTCGCTGGCCAATTGATGGACCTCCGGCTTGTTCACCAGATTGAGCACCGCATTGGGGTCCATGAATTCCACCTGCACCTTGCCCGCATCGTCCTGGCGCACCACCACGTTGCACGGCAGCAGTAGGCCGATTGACGGTTCCGCTTCCAGTGCCCGGTGCGCCAGCGGCGGGTTGCAGGCCCCGAGGATGCGGTAGGGCGGTATGTCCTGGTTGAGTTTCTTCTTCAGCGTCGCCGCCACGTCGATGTCCGTCAACACGCCGAAGCCTTCCTTTTGGAGTTCCTGGGTGACCTTGTCGACTGCCGCATCGAAAGAAGATGCGACCGTCTTGCCGAAACCGTACCGGGTGCTCATGTTGTTACTCCTTCGCTGAGGATAAAAAGTCAAACATAGGTTTGGGATACTACCCGAGTTCGTCACTTTTGCCTGAAAAACGGGTCGATGGGCGTCTGCTGATGACGGTAGCTGTTGGGTTTGCGGGGTGTTTTTGGGGCGTGAGCGTGTAGTGTCACGTTCTGTCGGTAATGTAATTTGCATGGCTTAGGCGTAGCAACTATCGTGCGCACATGTTCCTGCGCCGCACCCAGTCCGGACCCCGCGAGTACCTGCAGCTCGTCGAGAGCTACCGCACGCCCGCAGGCGTCCGTCAACGCGTGCTGTTCTCCTTCGGTCGCATCGATCAGCTGTCGGCGGAACAGATCGAAACCCTGGTGCGCGGCTTGCAGCGCGTGGGGGGTGACGCGAGCGTCGCTTCGCCGTCCCCGCACATCGCCTGCGCGCCTGCCCGCAGCCTGGGCGACACGTGGGCGTTGACCCAGTTGTGGAAATCCCTGGGCCTGGAATCGGCCTTGCGGCGGGCGCTGGGTGCGCGCCGTACCGCACACGAGCCCTGGATCCGCACGATGGTCTTTCATCGGCTGTGCGATGCGGGCTCCAAGCTGGGCACCCTGCGCTGGCTGGAGACGGCGGTGATGCCCGGTATCGCCACCGAGCAGGCCAATCACCCGGCGCTGCTGCGCGCGATGGATGCCCTCGATGAAGTGACCGACGCCCTGCAGGGGCAGGTCCTCCAGGCGCTGCGGCCACTGCTGGATGAGGAGTTGTCGGTGGTGTTCTACGATCTGACGACGGTGCGGGCCGAGGGCGAGAGCGAGCTGCCGGGCGACCTGCGCGCGTTCGGCCACTCGAAGGACCGGGATCTGCCGGCGCGTCAGGTGGTCATTGGCGTGGTGCAGAGCGCCTGCGGCTTGCCGTTGCTGCATACCGTGCACAAAGGCAACGTCTCGGAGCCCTCGACCCTGCTCGCCATGGTGCAAGCGCTGAAGGCGCGGCTGGCCGTGAAGCGGGTGGTGATCGTGGCAGACCGGGGCCTGATGAACCACGACCAGCTTGAGCAACTGGATGCGCCTGAAGTGGCGGTGGACTACATCATGGCGGTGCCGGCGCGCCGTTATGGCGACTATGCCGGTCACGTTCAGGCGCTGGGTTTTGCCGCGGACGCCACAGGCATCCGGGAGACCCGGGATCACGCCGGGCGCCGGCTGATCGTGGCCCGCGATGCCGAACGGGCGCAGTCGATGCGCGAGCACCGCGCGGCGGCGCTGGCGGAGATCGAGGCGCTGGCGGCGGAGCGCGTCGGCAAGCTCGAAGCACAGGAGCGTGGAGAGCGCACCCGCGGTCGGGCACTGAGCGACGGCGGGGTCTATCACCAGATCCAGAGCCTGATCGAGGACGCTGGGCTCGGGCGCATCGTCAAGACGCACATCGCCAACGGGCTGTTCTCCTACGACATCGACTTGGGCTCCCTGGCGCGTGCCGAGGCGCTCGATGGCACCCTGATCCTGGTGACCCGCATCGACACTCTGGACGCGGCGGCCGTGGTCGAGCGCTACAAGGCGCTGGCGGACATCGAGCGCGGCTTCCGCGTGCTCAAGCAGGAGATCGAGATCGCGCCGATGTATCACCGCCTGCCGGAACGAATCCGCGCGCACGCGGCGATCTGTTTTCTTGCCCTGGTGCTGCATCGCCACCTGCGCGCACGGCTGCGCGCCGGCAAGCGTTCGGAGAGCCCCGAGCGCGCGCTGCAGCAGTTGCGCCGGATCCAGGCGCACGAGGTCACCGTGGACGGCGCCACCCATCACACCACCAGCGCGATCCGTGCCGAGCACCGCGTACTCTGCGAACAACTGAAACTGTCGTTGCCCGATGCGCAGGCGCTGCCGCTTCCGAGCACGCGTCAGCGGCGGCGACAATCTCCCTCCAAACGGCCATCCGCTGCCAGCGTCTTGTAGTGTCAAATTCAAAACCACACCACGCCACATCAACCACTTGCAACACTGGACGACGAACTCGGGATACTACGTCCTGAGCATGCGCAGCCCGCTCGCGATCACCACGAACTCGCTGATCAGTGCGCGAGGACGGCGATGGGAAGCGTGAAGTAACCCGTCACCGCCCCGGCGATGAGCGAGCCGATCACCACCACGGAAAGTGCCAGATTTTGCAGGACCACGCGCCACGTGCGCCGGCTGAATCGGATGAGGTAGGGCAGGCGTGCCAGGTTGGCGCTCATGAGCGCCACGTGGTGCGCTGGCCTTTACTGCCGGATCTCGCCGGCTGGCTCCGCGACGCCGCGCGTCTGCGCCAGAACGAGCCCGAATGCCGCCATGAGGACCAGCACCGCGATCATCAGCGGCGCATCGAAGCTGTGTTGCCGCGCGGCCAGCCAGGCCGCGGTCAATGGCCCGACGATCTGCCCGATGCCGAACGCGGTGGTGAGCGCGGCGATCAGGCGGGTATGGTCATGCGGCATCAGCAGGCGCGCTTCGCGCATCACCACCATCACGATGGGCATGAGTACGCCACCGATCAACATCGTCGCCAATGCGAGGCCGATGATGCTCGGCCAGGCCAGGATCAGGGCGATGCCCGCGATCATCGAAATACAAGTTCCCGCCAGAGCAGAGCGGTTATCGATGTGCCGCAAGATGCGCGGCAACAGCAGGGTCAGGACGACGGTCGCCGCGCCGTAGAGTGGCCAGAACCACTCGCGCAGCGCAGGAAGGTGCAGGCGCTCGCCGGCGATGACCGGCAGAAAGGTAGCGGGGATCACATAACCGAAGCCGATCAAACCATAGGCGGCGATGAGCGTCCATGCCGGACCCGTCGGCCTTGCCGTGGTTGCGGCATGGTCGTGTACCGTTGCCGCAGGAGGTGCCTCGCCCAGCGAGCGCCAGATCAGTGCCGTGGCCACGGCGCAGGCCAGGCCGAAGCCGATCCAGCTCGCCGACGAACTCACGCCCATGTGCTGCGTTCCGGCCACCACCACACCGCTCACCACGATGCCGACGCCGGTGCCAGTGAACACCAGCGCTTCGAGCAAGGGATGCGCCGATGCGGATACGCGGCGCATGCTCCAGGCGATGCCGTGCACCACCAGAACCGCCGCCGCGACGCCCGCCAACAAGCGCCAGACCAGCCACGGCACCATGCCATGGGCAAGTCCCATACCCGCGGTGGACAGCGCGATGGCCACCAGTCCCCAGCGCAGCGCGCGCCGCTGCGGCAGCGCCACCACGGTGCAGAGCAGGGCTCCGGCCAGGTAGCCGAGATTGTTGACCGATGCCAGCCAGCCGCCGCCGACCAGAGTCAGTCCGGCATCCGCCAGCATGATCGGCAGCAGCGGGGTGAGCAGAAAACGACCGATGCCGAGGGCGATGGCCAGCAGCAGCATGCCGGTCAGGGCGATGCGCAGAGGTGCGTTCATGGATGCGTCCACAGGGGATTGCAGGACGCCATATTAGGCGTCAATATCAAACTATGAAATCGAATTATTCAGAACAAACACATCGGATTTGACGATCGTGGACCTGCGTGAGCTGGAAGCTTTTCAGGCCGTGGTCGAAGCTGGCGGCGTCGGCCGCGCGGCGTTGCGCCTGCACCGCGCGCAATCGAGTGTTACGGCACGCATCCAGCAGTTGGAATCGTCGCTGGGCGTAGCGCTGTTCGAGCGCGACGGCAGGACACTGCGGTTGACCGCCGCCGGCGATGCGCTGTTCGGCTACGCCGATCGCTTGCTGGGGCTTGCCGAGGAGGCGCGTGTCGCGGTGCGCCTCGACGCCGTGTGCGGGCGGCTGCGTCTGGGTGCGATGGAGAGCGTAGCCGCCAGTCGGTTGCCCCATCCGCTCGCGGAGTTTCACCGCTGCCATCCCGAGGTCATGGTCGAGTTGCAGACCGCACCCTCGCGCGAGCTGATCGCGCGACTGCAGGCAGGAACGCTGGACGCCGCTATCGTTGGCGACGAGGTCGACAGCGCACGCTTCGCGCAAGTGCCGCTGTACCAGGAAGAACTGGTGCTGGTGGCCGCCGCTGGTTCTCCGCTGCTGGACGATCCGCGGCGGTTGAGCGGCAAGACCTTGCTGGTGTTTTACGGCCAGGGCTGCGCCTATCGCCGACGCCTAGAGCAATGGCTGCAGACGCTGCGTGTGGTGCCGGCGCGGATGCTCGAATTCGCCTCCTACCACGCCATCCTTGCGGCCGCCGCCGCCGGGGTGGGTGTCAGTCTGGTGCCGCGCTCGGTCCTGGAGATCTACCCGCAACGCGACGCCCTGTCGCTGCGCGGGGTGCCGGCGCGGGTGGCCCGCCTGCGGACCTTGCTGGCAATGCCGCGCACGCTGCACGCTCCGGCGCTAACCCGGCTGGCCGACGCGCTGCGTGCCGACGCCGCGCGCAGCGCGGCTACAGGGAAGCCGCAGTCTTTGAATAAAGGCTGAGAGTCCCGATGGGCCGATCGAATCGGGCACCCAAAAGCGAAACCCCGCCGGAGCGGGGCTTCGCAAGATCGGAACGCAGCGATCTCAGTGCATGGCCAGCAGCGGAATCAGCAGCAGCGCCACGATGTTGATGATCTTGATCAGCGGGTTCACCGCCGGGCCGGCGGTGTCCTTGTAGGGATCGCCCACGGTGTCGCCGGTGACGGCCGCCTTGTGCGCATCCGAGCCCTTGCCACCATAGTGGCCGTCTTCGATGTACTTCTTGGCGTTGTCCCAGGCGCCGCCGCCGGTGGTCATCGAGATCGCCACGAACAGGCCGGTGACGATGGTGCCGAACAACATGCCGGCCAGCACGCGCACGCCGGCCGCGCTGGAGCCGGCAATCCATGACGCGCCCAGACCGACGACGATGGGCGCCAGCACCGGCAGCAGCGAGGGCACGATCATCTCGCGGATGGCGGCTTTGGTCAGCATGTCCACGGCGCGCGAGTAGTCGGG
The DNA here is from genome assembly GCA_021794575.1 of Pseudomonadota bacterium. GTDB lineage: Bacteria > Pseudomonadota > Gammaproteobacteria > Xanthomonadales > Rhodanobacteraceae > Metallibacterium. The sequence goes on from JAJYQO010000088.1 coordinate 9,818, forward strand.
CTTGGTGGTGCCTTCCATGATGCCCTTGATCTCGCGGAACTGGCGGCGCACCTCCTCCACCACCGCGCTCGCCGAACGGCCCACCGCCTCCATGGCCATGGCGCCGAACAGGTACGGGATCATGCCGCCGATGAACAGGCCGATGATCACCAGCGGATCGGCCAGCGAGAAATTGAAGGCATGGCCGGGAAGGGCAACTTTGACGCGCTCCGAGAAATCCGCAAACAGCACGAGCGCGGCCAGGCCCGCCGAGCCGATGGCGTAGCCCTTGGTGACCGCCTTGGTGGTGTTGCCCACCGCATCCAGCGGATCGGTGATGGCGCGTACCTCCTTGGGCAGGTCGGCCATTTCGGCGATGCCGCCGGCGTTGT
>JAJYQO010000005.1 GCA_021794575.1 Pseudomonadota bacterium
CGTGCCGCGTCCAGAACACGCCGGCTACACCCTCCACGACGGCGACCGCGTCGAAATCGTCCACGCCATCGGCGGTGGGTGAGCACTGGCGTTTGCGATCGTCCAGTGGACGATCGCGCCAGTGCGACGTGCGTGCAGGAGCAGCGCACGAACGCCGTAGGCGGCCCGTACAGGGTAAGCGCCAGGGATGGCGCGCATCACGCCCGAGGCAGGAGGCCTCGGGCCGGGCTTGCGTGGCGAGCGCGTGATGCGCGAGCCCGCAAGAGCCCACGCGCACAGCGCGTGGCAGCGTTTGCGATCGTCCAGTGGACGATCGCGCCAGTGCGACGTGCGTGCAGGAGCAGCGCACGAACGCCGCAGGCGGCCCGTACAGGGTAAGCGCCAGGGATGGCGCGCATCACGCCCGAGGCAGGAGGCCTCGGGCCGGGCTTGCGTGGCGAGCACGTGATGCGCGAGCCCGCAAGAGCCCACGCGCACAGCGCGTGGCAGCGTTTGCGATCGTCCAGTGGACGATCGCGCCAGTGCGACGTGCGTGCAGGAGCAGCGCACGAACGCCGCAGGCGGCCCGTACAGGGTAAGCGCCAGGGATGGCGCGCATCACGCCCGAGGCAGCCGTGTCCGCGGCGTTTGCGATTGGCCGCGGACCGATCGCGTCGCGGGCACGGGTGAGGCGGTATGCCGACCGGACAACACGCCAGGGACGGTCCCCGCAACAAGCCCGTTCCCTCTGGCGCACGCCTCCACAAGGATCCGCGGGTGCCACCGCAGCACTGCTATCCTCGTCGGCCGGGATGAGAGGTGGCGATGACCCGAAGTGGCACGATGATGGTGTGGCTGGACCTGGCGCTGGGCACGCTCAACGTACTGCTGGGCGCGCTGGCACTGGCGGCGGCGTGGGCGCTGTTGTCGATGTTCACGCTGCGCGCGCTGGCACCGGCGGCCGTGCTGCTGGGCCTCGGTATTGGAGTGCTGGCGCGCCTCTCGTTGCCGCGCACGCGCCGCTATGCGGCACTGCTGGCCGTGCTGGCCTGCGTCACGGCGGCCTATTACCAGCAGGTGCTGTTGGCTGCGGTGCGCGTGGCCAACACCCTGGGACTACCACTGCTGACGGCGCTGCGCGACAGCGGACCCGGTCTGCTCACGCTGCTGGCGGGCATTGCGCTGGACAGCATGCTGCTGGCGTGGATCGCGGCCGGCGCGCTGCTGGCGCTGCTGACGGCTTGGCCGTTCAAGCGTCGAGGTTTTTGATCTCGCTGACCAGTTTCGCAGCGACGCCCTGCCCATCGCCATACAGCATGCGCGCGTTGTCGGCATAGAACAGCGCGTTCTCGATTCCGGCGAAACCGGTACCGCGACCGCGCTTGACCACGATGACGTTTTTGGCGCTGGCGACATCGAGGATGGGCATGCCGTAGATCGGCGAGGACGGATCGGTCTTGGCCACCGGGTTGACCACATCGTTGGCGCCGATCACCAGCGCCACGTCGGTGGCCGGAAACTCGGGGTTGATGTCGTCCATGTCGGCGATCAGGTCGTAGGGCACGCCGGCTTCGGCCAGCAGCACGTTCATGTGCCCGGGCATGCGTCCGGCCACCGGGTGGATGGCGAACTTCACCTTGACGCCGCGCGCGATCAGCGCCTGCGCGAACTCCCACACCTTGTGCTGCGCCTGCGCCACCGCCATGCCGTAGCCCGGCACGATCACCACGCGCTCGGCATAGGCCATCATCACCGCAGCATCGCCGGCATCGACCGGTTTTTGCGCCCCGCCGATGGCCTGCGCGCTGCCGCCGGCGGCAGCGCCGAAGCTGCCGAACAACACGTTGCCGATGGAGCGGTTCATGGCCTTGGCCATCAGCTGCGTCAGCAGCGTGCCGGCCGCACCCACCACCATACCGGCGATGATCATGGCCTCGTTCTGCAGTACGTAGCCCTCGAAGGCCACCGCCAGTCCGGTGAAGGCGTTGTACAGCGAGATCACCACCGGCATGTCGGCGCCGCCGATCGGCAGCGTCATCAGCAGACCGAACGCCAGCGCCAGCGCGAAGAACAGCACCAGCACGCCCGCGCCGGCGCCGTGCGGCGAGGCCACCAGCAGCGCAGCGGCCAGCAGCGCACCGGCCAGAGCCAGCAGATTGACGGCCTGCTGGCCCGGAAACACGAAGCGCCTGTCCATCCAGCCCTGCAGCTTGGCGAAGGCGATCAACGATCCGGAGAAGGACACCGTGCCGATCAGCGCGCCGACCACCGCCAGCACCGTCTGCGCCAGCGGCGGGGCGGGCGGCAGGGTCTTGACGGCCAGCACCGACGTGCCACCGAAGTGCAACGCGGCCAGCACCACCTGGCTGCCGCCGGCATAGCGCAGCAACTCGGCGGCGCCGATCGCGGCGGCGGCCCCGCCGCCCATGCCGTTGTACAGCGCCACCATCTGCGGCATCGCGGTCATCGCCACGCGCTTGCCGCTGACCCATGCCGCCGCGACGCCGATCAGCAGCGCCAGGCCGATCAGCGCCAGATTGTGCATGCCGGGCAGGAAAAAAGTGGCCAGCACCGCCAGCAGCATGCCGGCACCTGCCCACAGGATGCCGCCACGCGCGGTGCGCGGCGAACTCATGCGCTTGAGACCCAGGATGAACAGCAGCGCCGCGATGAAATAGCTGGCGCGGATCAGGTGGCTGGCCCAGGCGACATCCATCATGCCTCTCCCTGGCGCTTGCTGGACTTGAACATCTCCAGCATGCGTTCGGTCACCACATAGCCGCCGGCGGCGTTGCCGGCGCCCAGCAGCACGGCGATGAAGCCGATGGCCTGTTCGGCCGGCGTCTGCGCGTGGCCCAGCGCCACCATCGCCCCGACCAGGACGATGCCGTGGATGAAATTGGAGCCGGACATCAGCGGCGTGTGCAGGATCACCGGAACCCGCGCGATGATCTCGTAGCCGGTGAATGCGGCCAGCATGAACACGTACAGGGCGAGAAAGCCATCCATCCCACATCCCCGGCAGCCGGAATCCGTCGCATCATACGCAGGCCGGTCAACCGCGGGAAAGCTGGCGCGTTGAACGGGTAACGACGGGCGCGCGTCGCCGCCAGGGCGCGCGCCGGAGCCGTGAATGGATGACATGAACCTCGCCGCCGCGCTGGATCCCGATGCCACGGTCGCCGCGCGCGTGCTGCAGCTGCCGGCCACGCTCGAGCTGTTCCTGGCACAGGTGCAGCGGCGCGCGTTCCGCGCCGCCGAGTTCAGCCTGGGCAACGCCGATGACGCGCTGGATGCCGTGCAGGACGCGATGCTCAGGTTGCACCAGCATTACCGGCAGCAGCCGGCGGCGGAGTGGGCGCCGCTGTTCTGGGGCATCCTGCGCCGGCGCATCACCGACCTGCAGCGCCGGCGCAAGGTGCGCAGCATCGTGGTCGGCTGGCTGAGTGCGCCCGGCGCGGAGGGCGAGGAGGCGCCGGTATGGGAACCCGCCGACCCGCTGGCCGACCCGGCGCGCGAAGTGGCCAATCGTGCCGCCTACGCCGACCTGGGACGCGCGCTGCGTGCGCTGCCGCGACGCCAGCGCGAGGCATTCATGCTGCGCGTGCTCGAAGGCCTGGACGTCAGCGACACCGCGCGCGCCATGGGCTGCTCGGACGGCAGCGTGAAAACGCATTTGTCGCGCGCCATGGAGGCGCTGCGGAAACAACTCGAGGACTGGAAATGAACACCGAACTCCCCGGCACCGACGCCGCGCAGAGCGTCAATCCGAACATCGACCCGCGCACGGGCGCGCTGCCGCAGCGTGCGCGCCGGCTGCACGAAATCGCCGCCGAGCGGATCGACGACGCCACGTTGCAGCGTCTGCGCGCTGCGCGCCTCGCGGCAATCACACCGCGACCGCGACGCCTGCTGCCGGTGCTGGTGCCGGCGGGCGCCCTGGCCGCGGCCGTGCTGGCCATGGTTGTGATCTGGGGCCCGCTACGCGGGCCGCCTCCGGCGCCGGCCGACACCGACACCAGCCTGATCGCCACGGCCGGCAGTCACGAGGTGGATCTGGCGCAGAACCTCGATTTCTACGACTGGCTGGCCACGCAGCAGCAGCCCGCGCCGGCCGCGAGCGTGCAATGAACGTGCGGACCCATCTGCTGATCGCGTTGCTGGCCGCCGGCATCGGCCTCGCCCCCGGCGCTGCGCGGGCGCAGGCGGATGCGCCGCGCTGGCAGCAGCTGGACGCGCAGCAGCAGCGCCTGCTGGCGCCGTTTCGCGAGCATTGGGACCGCATGCCGCCGATGCGCCGCCAACTGCTTCTGCAACGCGAGGCGCACTGGCAGCAGCTGCCGCCGCAGCGCCAGCGCCAGATCGATGCCCGCATCGAGCGCTGGCAGCACATGAGTCCGGAGCAGCGCATGCGCGTGCGCCAGAACCTGGAGCGCTTCCGCCAAATGAGTCCGCAGCAGCGCCAGCGCCTGATGCAGGCATACGCGCGCTTCCAGCGCATGAGCCCGGCCCAGCGCGAGGTGCTGCGCCAGCGCTGGCAACAACTGCGGCCTCAGCAGCAGCACGTCATCGAGCGGCAGGCGCGTCCGCACGGCCCAGGCGGCGGCTGAGCGCGGCGCCGCGGCCGCGCGTCAGTCGCTGAACTTCACCGCGCCGTCCTGCACCACGCAGCTCAGCGCCAGCAGTTCATCGCTGAAATCCGGCGCCAGCGCACCCTGCTTGTCGACCAGCAGTTCGACGAAATGGGCATAGTTGCGTGCGATCATCTCGCTGGCGTGCAGCGGGTGACCGGCGGCCACATTCAGTGGTCCGAGAATGCTGACCCCGCCATGCTCGATACACTGCCCAGGCTGGGTGAGTGCGCAGTTGCCGCCGCTGTCGGCGGCCAGGTCCACGATCACCGCACCAGGCTTCATGCCGGCGACCATCTCGGCGCTGACGATGCGCGGCGCCGGCCGGCCCGGCACGGCGGCGGTGGTGATCAACGCGTCGATGCCGCGCAAGTGCTCGCTCAGTGCCTGCTGCTGGCGCGCGCGTTCTTCGGCGCTGAGCTCGCGCGCGTAGCCGCCGCTGCCGCTGGCACTGACGCCCAGCTCGAGGAACTTGGCGCCCAACGACTGCACCTGCTCGCGCGTTTCCGGGCGCACGTCGTAACCCTCGACCTGCGCGCCCAGACGGCGCGCGGTGGCCAGAGCCTGCAGGCCGGCCACGCCGGCGCCGATCACCAGCACGCGACTGGGACGGATGGTGCCGGCGGCGGTGGTGAGCATGGGAAAGAAGCGCGGCGCGGCCTCGGCCGCCAGCAGCACGGCGCGATAACCGGCCACCGCCGCCTGCGAGGACAGCGTGTCCATCGCCTGCGCACGCGTGCTGCGCGGCAAGCGCTCCAGCGCGAAGGCAGTGACGCGCCGCGCGGCCAGCTGCTGCAGCCGCGTGCCCGCGCCATACGGCCGCAACTGGCCCACCAGCATGGCGCTGGCGTGCATGCACGCGATGGCGGCGTCATCGGGCGGCAACACGCACAGCAGGATGTCGGCGCTGCCCGCCACGCTGGCCGCATCGCCCCACTCGACGACGCCGTAGCTGGCATCGGGGAAACCGGCAGCCGCGCCGGCCGCGCGCTCCAGCAGCACGCGCAGACCACGCGCGACGTACTTCTTGGCGGTTTCCGGAGTGATCGCCACGCGCCGCTCGCCGGCGGCAGTTTCGCGCAGGGCTGCAATGGTGATCGACATGCGGTTCTCTCCCCGGAAGCTGGCCGCATGCTAACAGTTTGCGCACGATTCGCTTCGGCACTTTCCCGCGCAGCGCCGCGCGCACAGGCAGGCCGTACACTGCGCGCCATGCCCATGCCACGACCCGCCGATCCCGCCGCGCAGGCTTTCCTGGCCGCGCGACGTTCCGTCCCCGCGCGCCTGCTGGTCGAACCCGGTCCCGATGCCGCACAGCGCCGCTGGCTGATCGAACACGCGCTGCGCGTGCCCGACCATGGCGCGCTGGCGCCGTGGCGGCTGCTCAGCCTGGACGGCGCGTCCAGACTGCGCTTCGGCGAGCGGCTCGCCGCCCGCGCGCTGGCGCGCGATCCGCATCTGGCGGAGGACAAGCGCGAGAAAGAACGTCTGCGCTACACCTACGCGCCCTGGGTGCTGGTGGTGGTGGCGCACATCGACGAGCAGCACCCGAAGATTCCCGCGCAGGAACAGCTGCTCTCCGCCGGCTGTGTGGCCTACAACCTTCTGCTCGGCGCACAGGCGCTGGGCTTTGGCGCGCAGTGGCTGACCGGCTGGGCCGCCTACGATGCCGAGGTCGCGGCACTGCTGGGTTTGTCGACGCAGGAGCGCGTGATCGGTTTCGTGCATATCGGCAGCGCCGGCAGCGTGACGGCAGAACGCAGCCGACCCGCTGCCGCCGCCAAGGTCAGCGCATGGACGGACTGAACGCGCGCGGCACGGCCTATCTGGTCGATGCCAGCATGTACGTGTTTCGCGGCTGGCACGCCTACCCGGCCGATGCGTTCCGCGACATCGACGGACATCCCGCCAACGCCACCTACGGCTTCGTGCGCTTCCTGCTGGAGTTTCTCGAGCGCGTGCGTCCCGCGCAGGTGCTGCTGGCGTTCGACAGCGCGCTCGGCAGTTCATTCCGCAATCTGCTGTATCCAGCCTACAAGGCCAACCGCGAACCGGCGCCACCCGATCTGCTGCGCCAGTTCGATGCCTGCCGCGCCTTCGCGCAGGCGCTGGGTCTGAGCGCGCACGCGCACGCCAGCTATGAGGCCGACGACCTGATCGGCAGCGCCGCCGTGCGTGCGCGCGCGCTGGGCCTGGATTGCGTGGTGGTGTCGGCGGACAAGGATTTCGGTCAGTTGCTGGGCGCGCGCGACCAGCAGTGGGACTGGGCGCGCGACGCGCGCTGGGGACCCGATGGCGTGCGCCAGCGCTTTGGCGTCGACCCGCGGCAGATCAGCGATTTCCTGGGCCTGTGCGGCGACGCGGTGGACAACATCCCCGGCGTGCCGGGCGTCGGCGCCAAGACCGCGGCGCGACTACTGGTGCAGTTCGGCGATCTGGAATCGCTGCTGGCGCGCACCGGCGATCTGGCCGTCAGCACGACCTTGCGCGGCGCCGCGTCGCTGGCCGCGCGACTGGGCGAGCACGCCGATGCCGCGCGCCTGTACAAGCGTCTGGCCACCATCGCCTGCGATGCACCGCTGCCGCCGGAGTGCCTGGCGCGCGGCGCCGGCGACGCCATGCTGCTGCAGGATCTCATGGACCGGCACCGCTTCGGGCCGCACACGCGCGGCCGCGCACTGGCTCAACTGCAGGCGATCCCCGCATGAGCGACATTCCCGCCGCGCCGATCCCCGCGCCCGCGCCCGCACTGCCCCCGGCGCACACCCTGCACCAGGGCGACTGGCTGCGCCTGTGCGCCTGCGGTCGCTGGGAATATGCCGAGCGCACTCGCGCCAGCGGCGCGGTGGTGATCGTGGCGCTGACGCCCGCCGACGAAGTGCTGTTCGTCGAGCAGTTCCGCGTACCAGTGGCGCAGTGGACCATCGAGATGCCGGCGGGACTGGTCGGCGACGAGGCCGGCGCGCGCGGCGAGAGCGCGCTGGCCGCGGCGGCGCGCGAGCTGGAAGAGGAAACCGGCTGGCGTCCGGCGCGCGTCGGCTTTCTGCACGAAGGCCCGTCCTCGGCGGGCATGAGCAACGAGCAGATCGCCTTCGTGCGGGCCTGGGATCTGACCCGCACCGGCACGGGTGGCGGCGATGCCACCGAGAACATCCGCGTGCACGCCATCGCGCGCCGGCACGCACACGCCTGGCTGCGTGCCTGCGCGCGGGTCGGCTATTCGATCGACCCCAAACTGTTCGCAGGACTGTGGTTTCTCGAACACGGCGCCTGAGATCCCCGCGCACGGCGCACACCAACGCGAAAATCTACACCGCCCGGATATCGGCGGCCGGACCGTTGATTCGTACCGTGCAGCGTCTGGAGCAACATCCCGCGCCCTAGCGCGCGTCCAGCGCCCCGCCCTCCGTCTTCTGCTGCCAGCCCAGCCGCGCGCGTACCTGCGCGGCGATACCCGCCGTCTCGCGCAGCGGCGCGGACGCCGCCAGCGGCAGACCCGCATCGACCAGCCAACCGCCCGCGCGCAGCGCCGCGTGGAAGCGCGCCAGGCGCGGCGGCAGCGGCGCGGCGATCGCGGTATGCACCGGCACGCCGACAGCGGCGGCCTCGCTGAGCATGTTGACCGAATCCGCGCTCACCAGCAGCCGGTCGGCCCAGGCCAGCACGCCGGGATAGGGATTGGCGCCATCCTGCGCGCCGCGCCAGAGCACCTGCGGATACGTGGCCAGTTCGGCGGCGCAGCGTTCGGCCAGCCCCGGTGGCGTGCGCCGCGAGGCCACGATGAGCGCGCTGCCGCCGGCAGCCAGCAGGCGCGACAGATCCCGCAACAGGGCTCGCTGCCAGGCCCTGTCCAGCGCCACACCGCGCCGCGGACCGCCCAGCAGCACACCGATGCGCGGCGCCGGCAAATGCGCGAATACGGCCCAGGCGACGCGCGCGTCGGCCAGCCAGCCGTCGTCGACCGGATGCAGGGAGCCCAGCGGGCTCAGCGCGTTGCCGGCGACCAGGCCGTCGTGGCGCGGTGCGATCACCACGTCCCAGTGCCGTGGATCGGCACGTGGATCGAGAATCTGCACCACGCGCACGCGTCCGTCGCCCCGCCGGCGCAGCATCCGCGTCGCCAGCGCGGCCTGGCGCCCGCAGCCGATCAGCAGGTCCGGCCACGGCGGCGCCAGTTGCGCGCGACTGCGCGCATCCCAGGCCAGACGTCCGCCCCATGTCAGACGCGGCGCCAGCCACGACCATGGCAGCCGCGCGGACAGCACCAGTTCGCGCGCCTCGCCGCCCATGGCCTGGGCCAGTGCCAGGGCCTGGCGTCGGTTGCCGGCACTGCCGTCGCTGAGCGCCCAGATGGTATTCATGCCGCCGCGCGCCCTGCGGGATGGACGCGCGCATTGTCAATGCGCCGCGCACAGTGCATTGCCGGGCCGCGCGCACGAGCCGCGACCGGCGCGCCTAAACTGCGCCGGTCGAGCCGTCCTGTCCGACGAATTCTTTCCATTGACCGGAGTTCCCATGAAGTCCGAGTTGTCCGCCGCCGCGCTGGATCAGCTGTTCCGCGAGGCCCGCACCTATAATGCCTTCCTGCCGCGCGCGGTGACCGACGTGCAGCTGCGCGCACTGTACGACCTGGCCAAGATGGCGCCGACCAGCGCCAACACCTCGCCGGCGCGTATCGTGTTCGTCAAATCGCCGGAAGCCAAGGCCAAGCTGGCGCCGGCGCTGTCCGAGGGCAACCGCGCCAAGACCCTGGCCGCGCCGGTGACCGCCATCGTCGGCACCGACTATGCCTTCTACGAGCACCTGCCCAAGCTGTTTCCTCACGCCGACGCGCGCGCCTGGTTCGTGGGCAATCCGTCCTTGATCGACACCACCGCGTTCCGCAACGGCACCCTGCAGGGCGCCTATCTGATCATGGCGGCGCGCGCGCTGGGTCTGGACTGTGGACCGATGTCCGGCTTCGACAACGCCATGGTGGATGCCGCGTTCTTCGCCGGCACCACGGTGAAATCCAATTTCCTGATCAACATCGGTTACGGCGACGCCAGCCGCGACCTGTTTCCGCGCAGCCCGCGCTTTGCGTTCGAAGAGGCCTGCCGCATCGAGTGATGCCGGTCGCCCGCCCATCCATCCAGGAGGTTTTGCCATGCGTTCCACCGTTCTGATGCTTGCCGCAAGCCTGGGCTTGCTGGCCGTGCCCGCCTTCGCCGCGCCCATGACCTATACGCTGGACCCGGGTCATACCCAGGTGCGGTTCTGCTGGAACCACTTCGGCTTCTCCAACCCCTGCGCCAACATGAACACCATCCAGGGCACGCTGGTGTACGACGCCCAGGATCCGGCCAGATCCTCGGTGCAGGTGACCATGCCGCTGTCGGGTCTCGATACCCACGTGCCGGCGCTGAACACGCACCTGAAGGAAGCCGACTTCTTCGACGCGGCCAAGTATCCGGATATCACCTTCAAGAGCACCAAGGTGATCCCCGGTGCCAAGCCC
>JAJYQO010000022.1 GCA_021794575.1 Pseudomonadota bacterium
GCCATGCAAAATGTTGAACACGCGCGCGAAATGCCCGGCGCGCACCGCATCCAGCAGCGCCGGGATGCCGTCGATGGCATGCGCATCGATGCCGCGCGCGCGCAGCGCGGCGAGTACGTTGCGGCCGGAATCCAGCGACACTTCACGCTCGGCCGAAGTGCCGCCCATCACTACCGCCACGCGGCCGAAAGCGCGTGCGTCGCTGATCCGCCTCATGTCCGTTCCTCCGGCGTGACGCGGCCGGCCGCGGCCAACGCACTCGCTACCTGGCCAATGTCGCCGGCGCCCATCAACAGCAGCAGATCGCCGTCCTCGAGCAGGCTGGCCAACGCGGCGGGCAACTCACGCACCTGCTCGACGAACACCGGATCGGCCTTGCCGCGCGCGCGCACCGCGCGCGCCAGCGCGCGCCCGTCGGCGCCGGCGATGGGCGCTTCGCCCGCGGCGTAGACCTCGCTGAGCACCAGCACGTCGGCCGCGGCCAGCACGCGTGCAAAGTCGTCCAGCAGGTCGCGTGTGCGCGTGTAGCGATGCGGCTGGAACGCCACCACCAGGCGCCGCAGCGGCCAGCCGCCGCGCGCGGCGGCGAACACCGCGGCCAGCTCGCTGGGGTGATGGCCGTAGTCGTCGACCAGCAGCGCGCGGCCGCGCGCATGGGCGATCTCGCCGCGCTGCTGGAAACGCCTGCCCACACCCTGGAAGCCGGCCAGCGCCGCAGCGATGGCCTCGGCATCGGCGCCCAACTGCCAACCCACCGCCGCCGCCGCGAGCGCATTCAGTACGTTGTGTCGGCCCGGCAGGTTCAGATCCACCCCCAGCGGCGCGGCGCGCCCGGGCAGGTGCAGGTCGAAACGCATGCGCGCGCCCTGCTGTTCGATGCCGCTGGCGCGCACGTCGGCGCTGGCGGTGGTGCCGTAGGTGACCGTGCCGCGCGCCGTGCGCTGCGCCAGCGCGGCCACTTCGGCGTCGTCCGTGCATAGCACCGCGGTGCCGTAGAACGGCAGCCGGTGCAGGAAGCTGTCGAAGGCCTGGCGCACGCGCGCGAAATCGCCGCCGTAGTTGGCCAGGTGGTCGGCGTCGATATTGGTGACCACTGCCAGCACCGGCGACAGCAGCAGGAACGAGCCGTCGGACTCGTCGGCCTCGGCCACCAGATACTCGCCGGCGCCGAGCCGCGCGTGCGCACCGGCCGCCAGCAACTGGCCACCGATCACGAAAGTGGGGTCGTAGCCGGCCTCGGCCAGCACACTGGCGGTGAGGCTGGTGGTGGTGGTCTTGCCATGGGTGCCGGCGATGGCGATGCCGCGGCGGAAGCGCATCAGCTCGCCCAGCATCTCGGCGCGCGGGACCACCGGGATGCGCGCGGCGCGCGCCGCCAGTAGTTCCGGATTGTCTGCGACGATGGCGCCGGAGACGACCACCACGTCGTTGCCCTGCACGTACGCGGCGGCATGGCCGATATGCACGCGCACGCCCAGCGCGGCCAGACGCTCGGTGACCGGCGAGCGCACGCGGTCCGAGCCGGACACCGTATAACCCAGCGTATGCAGCACCTCGGCGATACCGCTCATGCCGGCACCGCCGATGCCGATGAAATGCACGCGCCGGAACGCGTACATGAAGTCCTCCTGCGGCAGCAGGCGGCGCGGACTCATGGCGCCACCTCCGGACCCGGTCCCAGGCAGATGTCGGCGATGTGCGCCGCCGCCTGCGGCCGCGCCTGTACGCGCGCGGCCCGCGCCATGTGCAAGCGCTGTGCCGGCGCTTCCAGCAGCGCGCCCAGCAGCGCCGCCAGCGTTACCGCATCCAGCGTGGATTCGGGCAACAGTCGTGCCGCCCCCGCCTGCACCAGCACCTGCGCATTGCGCGTCTGATGATCATCCACCGCGTGCGGATAGGGCACCAGAACGGCGCCGAGGCCCACGGCCGCCAGCTCGGCCAGTGTCAGGGCGCCGGCACGGCACACCGCCAGATCGGCCCAGGCATAGGCCTGTTCCATGGCCTCGATGAACGGCTCGATACGCGCCGCGATGCCGACCTGCGAGTAGGCGGCGCGCGCGGCATCCAGCCCCTGTGCACCGCACTGGTGCCATACCTCCGGGCGCTGTGCCGCCGGCAGCAGAGCCAGCGCAGCCGGCAACACGAGATTGAGCGCATGCGCACCCTGGCTGCCCCCCAGCACCAGCAGGCGTGCGCGCCCGGCGCGCGCGGCGAAGCGCACCTCCGGCGGCGGCAGCGCGGCAATGGCCGCGCGCACCGGATTGCCCACCCATTCGGCGCGCGGCAGCGCACCCGGGAAACCGGCGAGCACACGCCGCGCCAGACGCGCCAGCACGCGGTTGGTCACGCCGGGCAACGCGTTCTGCTCATGCACCACCAGCGGCACCCGCTGCAGGAACGCGGCCAGCCCGCCGGGGCCGGCGGCGTAGCCGCCTAGCGCCAGCACGCTACGCGGACGCAGCCGGCGTAATGCGCGCCAGGCCGACAGCAGCGCGCGCGACAACATCCACGGCGCGGTCAGACGCGCGCCCCAGCCCTTGCCGCGCACGCCGCGCACCGGCAACGTGACCAGGTCGATGCCGCGGGCGGGCACCAGCCGCGTCTCCAGCGCGCCTGCAGCCCCCAACCAGACTACCGGGACGGCGCGCGCGCGCAGCACCTCGGCCACGGCCAGGCCGGGGAAGATGTGCCCGCCGGTGCCGCCGGCCATGATCATCACCGGGCGCGGCCCGCTCATCGGCCCGCCTCCACGGCCGGTGCGTGTTCCGCCGTCATGGCTGAAGCGCCGAGCCGGCGCGCATCCTCGGCGCGGGTGATCTCGTAGCTGGCGCGCAGCAGGACGCCCAGCATCACCAGCGTCATGATCACGCTGGAGCCGCCGGAGCTGACCAGCGGCAGCGTCAGGCCCTTGGTCGGCAGCACGCCCAGGTTGACACCCACCGACACCAGCGCCTGCAGCCCGATCGACAGCGCCACGCCGAAGCACACATAGCCGGCGTAACGCTGGCCGACTTCGACGCCACGCAGACCCAGCACCAAGGCGCGGCCGACCAGCAGCGCGAACAGTCCGAGCACGAAGGCGATGCCGACAAAGCCCAATTCCTCGGCGATCACCGCCAGAATGAAATCGGTATAGGCCTCGGGCAGATAGAACAGCTTCTGGATACTGTCGCCCAGACCCACGCCGAACCAGTGCCCGCGGCCAACCGCGATCAACGCCTGGGTCAACTGGAAGCCATCCGAAAACGGATCCTTCCAGGGGTTGAGGAACGAGGTCAGGCGCTCGACGCGGTAGCTGCGGCTGAACGCGATCCAGACGAACAGCGGCACCAGCGGCGAGCCCATCGCCACCAGGTTGCGCATGCGCGCGCCGGCCAGCCAGATCATGCCGACGGTGATCGCCATGATCAGCAGCGCCGAGCCGAAATCCGGCTGCGCCAGCAGCAGCCCGGCCAACAGCAGCGCGACCCCCACCGGCTTGGCCGCGCCCCAGAACTGGCGCTCCACCGCACCGCGGTGGCGGACCAGATAACTGGCCACGTACAGGATTAGCGCCAGCTTCACCGCCTCGACCGGCTGGAAGCCGGTGATGCCCAGATCCAGCCAGCGCCGCGCGCCGTTGATGCGCATGCCGATGTGCGGCACGAACACCAGCAGCAGCGAGGACACCGCCAGCGCCATCAGAAGGAAGCCGCGTTGTTCCAGTTCGCGCAGTTCGACACGCATGGCCACCCCGGCGGCGATGCTGCCGAGCAGGATGAACATCAGGTGGCGCTTCAGGTAGTAGAACGGCCCTAGATGGCTGCCCTCGGCGATGGCGATCGAGGCCGATGCCACCATCACGATGCCGAACGCGGCCAGCCCGATGATGGCCAGCAACAGCCAGCGGTCGTAGTGGCCGCGCGGTCCGGTGCGGCGCTGGGCTTGCGAGTGCGGGCTGCCGAAGTCGAACATCAGCGCACCTTCAGCGTGGCCAGGCCGATCAGCATCAGCATCACGCTGATGATCCAGAAGCGCACGATCACGCGCGGCTCGGGCCAGCCCTTCAGCTCGAAGTGGTGGTGGATGGGCGCCATGCGGAAGATGCGCTTGCCGGTGAGCTTGAAGCTGGCCACCTGCAGCATCACCGAGGCGGTTTCCATCACGAACACGCCGCCCATGACCAGCAGCACGATCTCCTGGCGCACGATCACCGCGATGCAGCCGAGCGCGGCACCGATGGCCAGCGCGCCGACATCGCCCATGAACACCTGTGCCGGGTAAGTGTTGAACCACAGAAAGCCCAGCCCGGCGCCGGCCAGCGCGCCGCAGAATATGGCCAGCTCGCCCGCGCCTGGAATGGAGGGGATGTCCAGGTAGCCCGAAAACACCGCGTTGCCCGACAGGTACGCGAAGATGCCCAGCGCCACCGCCACCAGCACACTGGGCATGATGGCCAGGCCGTCCAGGCCGTCGGTGAGGTTCACCGCGTTGGAGAAGCCCACGATCATGAAATACGCGATCGCCACGAAGAACCCGCCCAGCGGCAGCGCCACCGTCTTGAACAGCGGCACGAACAGCGCGGTTTCGGCCGGTACCGTGGCGGTGGCGAACAGAATCAGCGCCGCCGCCAGCCCGAACAGCGATTGCCAGAAATACTTCCAGCGCGCCGGCAGTCCGCGGCTGTCTTTGAGCACCAACTTCTTGTAGTCGTCGTAAAAACCGACGGCGCCGAAACTCAGCATCACTCCCAGCACGATCCATACCAGACGGTTGGCCGGGTCCATCCACAGCAGCGTGGCGATGGCCACCGAGAGCAGGATCAAGGTGCCGCCCATGGTCGGCGTGCCGGCCTTGCTGAGGTGCGATTGCGGGCCGTCGCCGCGGATCACCTGGCCCGCCTTCTGCGCGGTGAGGTGGCGGATCAGCCACGGCCCCAGCGCCAGCGAAATGACCAGCGCGGTCAGCGCGCTGGCGATGGTGCGCAGGGTGATGTACTGGAAGAGTCGGAAGGCGCTGACGTAGTCGCTCAGCCAGCGTGCCAGTTCATACAGCATGCGCCCGCCCCTCCTGTTCCAGTTGATCGATCACACGCTCCATCGCCGCGGAGCGCGAACCCTTGACCAGGCAGGTGACCCCGGCATGCAGCTCGGCGCGCAGGGCGGCGGCCAGTGCCGCCTGGTCGTCGAAATGGCGTGCGGCGTGGCCGAACGCACGGCTGGCCTCGGCGCTGAGCCTGCCCACCGTCCACAAACGTGCGATGCCGGCGGTGTGTGCCTTGCGGCCCAGTTCGGCCAGCAACGCCGGCGCGCCCGGACCCAGTTCGGCCAGGTCGCCCAGTACCAGCCAGGTTTCACCGCCAGCCAGCGCGAGGGTTTCGATGGCCGCGGCCACCGAGCCCGGATTGGCGTTGTAGCTGTCGTCGATGAGTGTCCAGCCGCCGGGCATGACGCGACGCGCCAGGCGTCCGCCTACCGCGCCGGCATGCGCCAGCCCTGCGGCGATCTGTGGCGGTGCGACTTCGAGCGCGTGCGCCAGCGCAGCCGCGGCCAACGCGTTGCGCACATTGTGCAGGCCCGGCAACGGCAGCATCACCGCCGCGCGCCCGGCCGGCGTGATCAGCTCGAAGCGCGATCCGGCAAGATCCGAATGCACGTCGCCGGCGCGCACGTCGGCGTCCGCGACAAGACCGAATCGCAGCACGCTGCGCGTACCCGCCTGTGCGGCGAAATAGCCGGCGAAGGCATCTTCGGCGTTGATCACGGCGATACCATCGGCCGGCAGCGCGGCGTAGATCGCGCCCTTGGTCTCGGCCACGCCCTCGATGCTGCCCATGCGCTCCAGATGCGCCGGCGCCACGTTGTTGACCAGCGCCACGTACGGCCGCGCGATGCCGGCCAGATAGGCGATGTCGCCGGGCTTGCCGGCACCCATCTCCAGCACCGCGTAGCGCGCGTCGTCGCGCATGTTGAGCAGGCTTAGCGGCAGGCCGATTTCGTTGTTCTGATTGCCGGCGGTGGCGTGCGTGGGCGCGACGCCTTCAAGAATGGCCGCGCACAGATTCTTGACCGTGGTCTTGCCGCTGGAGCCGGTGATGCCGACCACCTGCACGCTGCTGCGCGCGCGCACCGCACTGGCCAGATCGCCCAGCGCGGCTAGCGTGTCGGCCACCTGCACTTGCGGCAGTTGCGCATCAGGGACACGCCGCTCTACCAGCGCGCCGGCCGCGCCGGCGGCCGACGCCTGGGCCAGAAAGTCATGGCCATCCACACGCCCGCCGCGGATCGCCACGAACAGCATGCCCGACGCCAGTTGGCGCGTATCGGTGCCGACGCCGCGCAGCGGCACATCGCGGCCGTACAAGGCGCCGTGCGTCCACAGTGCGACTTCGCTCAACGGCATGCTCAACATGCGGCAGCCTCCAGCGCGGCGCGCGCCTGCTCCAAGTCATCGAACGGCCGCACCACGCCGCCGCTGTCCTGTTGGGTCTCGTGTCCCTTGCCGGCGACCAGCACCACGTCGCCCGACTGCGCGGCGTGCACCGCCAGCGCGATGGCGCGCGCGCGGTCGCGCTCGATCGTGGCCCGCGCCTGCACCGGCATGCCGGCGCGGATGGCAGCGGCGATGGCATCGCCATCTTCGCTGCGCGGGTTGTCGTCGGTGATGATGCAGACATCGGCCCACCGCGCCGCCACCGCGCCCATCTGCGGACGCTTGCCGACATCGCGCTCGCCGCCGCAGCCGAACACGCAGTACAGCTTTCCGGCACAGTGCGCACGCAGCGCAGTGAGCGCCTGCTCCAGCGCGTCGGGCGTATGCGCATAATCGACCACCACCAGCGGCAACGCACCGCCGCCCAGGCGACTCATGCGGCCGCGGATCGGCGTGAGCTGCGGCAGCACCTGCAGCACCCGGCTCAGATCGAAGCCCAGCGCCAGCAGGCAACCGGCCACGGTCAACAGGTTCTCGACGTTGAACCGGCCCAGCAGCGTACTGCGCACGGTGCCGCTACCGGCTGGTGCGTGCAGGGTGAAAGCCAAGCCGGCGGCGGTGCTGACACTGTCGGTGGCGCGCAGCTCGGCCGCGGCGTCGGCACGCGCGCTGAAGCGCAAAACCTGCGTGGGCGGCGCGATGCGTTGCGCCAGGCCGGCGCCAAACGCATCGTCGATATTGACCACGGCATGCGCCAGATCCGGCCACGCGAACAGCCGCGCTTTGGCCGCGCCGTAGGCATCCATGCTGCCGTGATAGTCAAGATGGTCGCGGGTGAGATTGGTGAACACCGCCACCGCGAAATGCACGCCATTGACGCGCCCCTGATCGAGCGCGTGCGAGGAAACTTCCATTGCCACATCGGTGGCACCGGCCGCGCGCAGCTCAGCCAGCAGCTGCTGCACGCGGATCGCGTCGGGTGTGGTGCGTGCGCCGGCCACGAGCTGGCCGTGCAAACCGGCGCCGAGCGTGCCGATGCTCGCGGCGCGCGCGCCGAGCAGATGCAGCGCCTGTGCCAGCAGTTGCACCGTCGAGGTCTTGCCGTTGGTACCAGTGACGCCGATGACGCGCAACGCACGCGAGGCATCGCCATGGAAACGCGCGGCCAGCATGCCCAGGCGCGCCCCCAGGCCTTCGATCCAGAGCACGTCGGACAGCGCCGGTGTATCCGCGGGCGGCGGCGCCTCGGCCAGCACCAGCGCGGCGCCGGCCGCGCGTGCCTGCGCAGCGAAGGCGATGCCGTGCTGGCGGGTTCCGCGCAGCGCGATGAACGCATCACCGGCGCGCACCGCGCGCGAGTCCAACTGCAGCCCGCCCACTTCCACGTCGGCAAGCGCCCCAGCATCGATCACGCCGTGCAGAAGTTGGCCGGCCGGCATGCGCAGGACATTGGCGCGCGTGATGTTCATGGCGCCGCCCCGGCGCTGGCGCTCGATGTTGCCGCTGGCGGCAGCTGCGAGTACCACTGTTGCACGTGATCGGGCGGTACATCCAGCAGGCGCAACGCGCCTTCCATCACGCGCCGGAACACGGGCGTCGCCACGGTGCCGCCAAAGTGGCCATGCTGCGGATCACGCACCACCACCACGCCGACCAGGCGCGGATCGCTGGCCGGGACCATGCCGCAGAAGACCGAGTAATACTTGTCCTTGAGATAGCCGCCGCCGCCGGCCTGGTGCGCGGTGCCGGTTTTGCCGGCCACCGTGTAGTTGGCGATCCTCGCCATCGGCGCGGTGCCGGCCGGGCTGACGACCGTGCGCAGCATGCCCACCATCTCCCGCGCGTAGTGTTCCGGCAGCACGCGCTCGGGCGGATTGTCATCGCCTTTGACGAAGGTGGGATGATGCAGGATGCCGCCGTCGGCCAGCGCCGAGTACGCCTGCGCCAGCTGCAACGCGGTCACGTTGAGGCCGTAGCCGTAGGAAATCGTCACGCGGTTGATCGGCCGCCAGCTGGTGTAGACCGGCAGCAATCCCGAGGCCTCGCCGGGAAAGCCGCTATCGGTGCTGCGCCCGAAGCCGAAACCGTGCAGGATGTCGTACAGACGCTTTTCAGAAAACGTCGCGGTGATCTTGGATGCGCCGACGTTGCTGGAGTTGGTGATGACGCCGGTCATGTCCAGCTTGCCGAAATCGGCGGTGTCACGGATCGTGTAGCCGTCCATCATGTACCAGCCCGGCGCTGTGTCGATGGGCGTGGTGGGTGTCCACTTGCCCGTGGTCAAAGCCGCCGACAGCGAAAACGCCTTCATCACCGAGCCCGGCTCGAACACGTCGGTCACCGCACGGTTGCGCCACTCGCCGGGGGTGCTGCCGGTGAGATCGTTGGGATTGAACGACGGCAGATTGACCATGGCCAGGATCTCGCCGGTGCGCACGTCCATCACCACCATCGACGCGGCGCGCGCGTCATGCTTGGTCACGGCCTGCTCCAGATCGTGGTAGGCGAGGTACTGGATGCGCCGGTCGATGCTCAGCGTCAGGTTGTGGCCGGGCTTGGGCTCGCGCACCAGGTCGACGCTCTGCACGATCTGGCCGAGTCGGTCGCGGATCACGCGCTGCAGGCCCGGGGTTCCACTGAGCCAGCTGTTGTAGGCCAGTTCCAGGCCTTCCTGACCCTGGTCGTTGATGTTGGTGAAGCCCAGCACCTGCGCGGCGACGTCGCCCATCGGGTAGTAACGCCGGTACTCGCGCTGTTCATAGACGCCTGGCGTGTGCAGGGCCAGCACGGCACGCGCCGCATCCGGACTCATCAGTCGGCGCAGGTAGACGAACTGCAGGTTGGCGCGCTGTTCGAGGCGCCGTTGCAATTCGGCCGCATTGACGCCCAGCGCCGCCGCCAGCGCGGGGATGCGGTCGGTGTGCGCGAGCAGCTCCGGCGGGTTGGCCCACAGCGAATCGACCGGCGTGGACACCGCCAGTGGCTCGCCATTGCGATCGAAGATACTGCCGCGTGAAACCGGGATCGGAATCTCGCGCAAGAAGCGCGCGTCACCCTGCTGTTGCAGGAACTCGCGTCGCACCACTTGCAGATCCACCGCGCGCGCCAGCAATCCGGCGCCCGCCAACGCCAGCAGCGCGAGCACCAGGGCCAGGCGCCGCCGCACGCGCGGACCTTGCCTGCGCGTGTCGTTTGCGCTGCTGCTGACGCGCGGTGTATTCATTCGCGCACCATGCGGATTTGCGCCGGGTCCGGATTGACCATGCCCAGCGCATGACGCGCCACCGAGGCCACGCGCGCCGGATCGGCCCAGGTCGCGTCCTCCAGTTCGAGGCGGCCGTATTCGATGTTGAGATGATCGCGCTCGTTCTGCAGGCGCGTCAGCCGGATGAACAGCTCGCGGTTCTCGTTGCGCGCCCACACCACTGCAACCGCACTGGCCATGGCCACCAGCAGCAGCAGCGCGGCCAGCGCCCGGTCGAGCATGCCGTTCATGCGCAGCGCTCCGCGACGCGCAGCACCGCCGAGCGCGCACGCGGATTGGCGGCCAGTTCGACGGCGCCGGCGAACTGCTTGCGCCCGATCACCCGCAA
>JAJYQO010000030.1 GCA_021794575.1 Pseudomonadota bacterium
GCATCGCCCTGCGCGCGGCGCAGGCTGCCCAGCTGGTCCAGCGCGGCGGGGTGCGTGGCGTCCAGCGCCAGCGCGGCATCGAGCGCACGCTGCGCCAGTGCCAGGTCGCCGGCTTCGCGCGCGGCGCCGGCCAGGTTGAGCCAGGCGGCGATGCTGCCGGGTGCCAGGCGCGCGGCCGTCTGCAGGCACGCGACGGCCTCGCCGGTGTGCCCCAGCAGCAGTAGCGCCAGGCCGTGCAGGCGCGCGGCCTCGGCATCCGCGGGTCGTTGCGCGCGCAACTGCCGCGCCAGCGGCTCGGCGGCAGCAGCCGCGCCCTGTTCGAGCAGGGCGGTGATCCGCGTCAGCGCGGCGATGGGATCGTCCGCGCCGCGGCTGTTCATGCCGGCTGCGCCAGATGCTGCAGTTGCTCGGCGACATCGGCGCGCAGCAGCGCGTCGCCCAGTTCGGCGAGGTCGCCGTCGAGGATCTCCGGCAGCCGGTACAGCGTGAGATTGATGCGGTGGTCGGTGACGCGGCCCTGCGGGAAGTTGTAGGTGCGGATGCGCTGGCTGCGGTCGCCCGAACCTACCTGCAGCTTGCGCGCGGCGGCCTGCTGCGCGGCCTGCGCGCTGCGTTCGCGGTCGAGCAGGCGTGCCTGCAGCAGGGCCAGCGCGCGCGCACGATTCTTGTGCTGGCTGCGCTCGTCCTGGCACTCCACCACGATGCCGCTGGGCAGGTGCGTGATGCGGATCGCCGAGTCGGTCTTGTTGACGTGCTGGCCGCCGGCGCCGGAGGCGCGGAAGGTGTCGACTTTCAGATCGGCCTCGCGCAGTTCGATCTGCTCGATCTCGGCCAGCTCGGGCAGCACGGCCACGGTGGCGGCGGAGGTGTGGATGCGGCCCTGCGCCTCGGTGGCGGGCACGCGCTGCACGCGGTGCGTGCCGGACTCGTAGCGCAGCGCGCGCCAGGCGCCGGCGCCCTCGACGCGCGCGACCAGCTCTTTGTAGCCGCCGTGCTCGCCGGGACTGGCGGAAAGGATCTCCACGCGCCAGCCGCGGCGCTCGGCGTGGCGCAGGTACATGCGCGCCAGGGCGCCGGCGAACAACGCGGCCTCGTCGCCGCCGGTGCCGGCACGGATCTCCAGATACAGCGCGCCGTCCTCGTGCGGATCGGCCGGCAGCAGGGCCAGTTCCAGCTCGGTCTCACGCGCAGCGATGGCGGCGTCCAGGCGCGCCAGATCCTCGCGCGCCAGCGCGCCCAGTTCGGCATCGGCCAGCAGCGCGCGCGCCTGCTCGCGTTCGTGCTCGGCGGCACCCAGCGTGGCCAGGCCGGCGGCCACCGGCGCCAGCCGCGCGTGCTCGCGGCTCAGCGCACGCCAGCGCGCTGGGTCGGCCAGCGCATCGGGCTCGGCCAGCAGGCGGCCCACTTCTTCATGGCGCTCGGCCAGCGCCTGCAGGCGTTGCCGCAGCGCGGGCGTCATGGCGGCGGATCGTCGTTGGCCGGGCAGCCGTACAAGCGCGCGGCGGCGCGCAGCAGCTCGGTGTCGCCCTGCTCGGCGGCCTCGCGCAGCGCCACGCTGGGCGTGTGCAGCAGTTTGTTGGTGAGCGTGTTGGCCAGGAACGCCAGCGCCTCGTCGGGGCTTTTGCCGTGCGCGATCATCGCCTGCGCGCGCGCCAGCACCTCGTCGCGCTGCTGCCCGGCGGCCCGGCGCAGGGTCTGCACCGGGTTATGCGCGGCCAGCGCCTTGCGCCATGCGCAGAAACGCTCGACCTGCAGATCGATCAGCGTCTGCGCTTCCTCGGCGGCGGCTTCGCGCACACGCCTGCCTTCGTCCACCACCTGGCGCAGGTCATCGATGCTGTACACGAACACGTCGCGCAATTCGGCGACCTCCGCGGCGATGTCGCGTGGCACCGCCAGATCGACCATGAACATGGGCCGGTGCCGGCGTCGCGCCAGCGCCTGCTGCACCATGGCGCGGTCGATGATGGGCGCGGGGCTGGCGGTGGAGCTGATCACGATGTCGGCTTCGGCCAGTTGCGTCGGCAGATCCGACAGCGCTGCCGCCAGGCCGCCGGTGCGCTGCACCAGCGCCAGCGCATGGCCCACGGTGCGGTTGACCACTGTCAGCCGCGCCACTCGGCGCTCGCTCAGGTGCCGCGCGGCCAGCTCGATGGTTTCGCCGGCGCCGATTAGCAGCACGCAGGCGTGCGCGATGTCGGTGAACAGGCGCTCGGCCAGACGCACTGCGGTGTAGGCCACCGACACCGGCTGCGTGCCGATGCCGGTGTCGGTGCGCACACGCTTGGCCACTGCGAAGGTGTTCTGCAGAAGCCGTTCCAGAGTCACGTCCAGCGTGCCGGCCGTGTGCGCGTGCTGGTAGGCCTCCTTGAGCTGGCCCAGGATCTGCGGCTCGCCCAGCACCATCGACTCCAGCCCCGTCGCGACGCGGAACAGATGGCGCACCGCCTCGCGCTCGCTCCACTGCCGCAGCATGTCGTCCAGCCGCCCCGCGGGCAGGCAGTGGCGTGCGTGCAGCCACTGCGCGGGCACCGGCTCGGCACCCTCGTGCACGCTGCAGTACAGCTCGGTGCGGTTGCAGGTGGACAGGATCAGTGCCTCCTCCACCCCCGGCTGCGCGCGCAGCTCGCGCAGCGCCTCCGGAAGCATCGCGTCGGCAATCGCCACCTGCTCGCGCAGGGCCAGCGGCGCGGTCTGGTGGTCGAGCCCGTAGGCGATCAGTCTCATGCGCGGGAGGATTTCGGCGATCGGATAAGCTGTGGCCGCAACCCGGCATGCGGTCCGGCGCCTGCGGGCGGGGACGCGTCCGGGGCGGGCCGGCAGGCGAAGATAGGCGGATAGGATAGTGCGGACGCGCGTGATCGGGTTCAAGCCGCAGTGTGGATGGATCGTCTCCATTGGCGCGCTGCTTCTGGCCGGCTGCGCCAGCGCGCCGCAGCCCGTACCGGTGGTCACAGTGCCGGTCGCCGGCATCCAGCAGCCGCTGGCGCGCCTGCCGGCGCCGCCGACACCGCGTGCCGCCGTCATGGCGGCGGTGATGCAGGGCGACTTCGCGCTGGCGCACAACGATCTGGCTGGCGCGGCGCGTGCCTACGCGAACGCCGCGCGGCAAGCGGCCAATCCCACGCTGGCGCGGCGCGCATTCGAGCTGGCCGTCGCAGCGCGCGATCTGCCGCTGGCGCGGCAGGCACTGTCGCGTTGGCAGGTGCTGGGTGCGGCGGCACTGGATATCGAGGCCGGACGCGCCGCGCTGGCACTGGCCGCGGGTGACCGCGCCGACGCGCAGGCGACGCTGCTGCGGCTGATCACGCAGGGCACGCACGGTTGGCGGGCGGCGCTGCGCGTGCTGGCCCGCGCGCGCGACCGCGGCATGGCCGCGCAGGTGCTGATGCACGTCGCCACGCCGGACACGCTGCCCGCGCGCCAGCCCGCGCTATGGCTGGCCTGTGGCCAGTTGGGCGTGCAGTTGGGCCAGCCGGCGTATGCGCGCACGCTGGCGCAGGCGCTGCTGCGGCGCACTGACACGGCTTTCGCGTACGCCTGGCTGGCGCAATTGCAGCAGTCGGCCGGACAGCCCGACGCGGCCGCCGCCACGCTGGACAGCGGCCTGCGCCGTCATCCGCTGGATGCGACGTTGCGCCTGACGCGCGCCGCGCAGTTGGCGCAACACCGGCCCGCGCAGGCGCTGCGCCTGCTGGCGCGCGGTCCGCAGACTCACGACACCTACGCGCTGCGCGCCGCGCTTGCCGCGCGCATGAACGACGCCGCTGCGTTGCGCGCGCTGTATGCGCAGATGACGCGGCAGCCGGCTGCGCAACAGCGCGCCGATGCCTGGCTGTTGGGTCAACTGGCCGAGTGGCTGCAGCGGCCGCGCGCCGCGCTGCGCTGGTATGACGCGGTGCCGTCTGCCAGCGCGCACGGCTTTGCCGCCGATCTGCGCCGCGCCGTGCTGCTGGACCGGCTCGGCCAGCCCGCGCAGGCGCGCGCGCTGGCCGCCGATCTCGCCGAGCAATCCTTCGAGGATCCCCGGCAGTACCGTCAGGCCACCGTATTGCAGGCCGAGTTGGCCTACGCCGCGCGCGATTACGCTGCCGCCATCGCCGCCTACAACCGCGCCTTGCTGTTCGATCCCGATGCCTGGGATCTGATTTACGCGCGCGGCGTGGTGCTGGCCGATGCCGGGCATACCGCGGCCGCCCTGCACGATTTCCGCGCCGTGCTGGCGGCGCAACCCGACAACATCGACGCCCTCAACGCGCTGGGCTTCACGCTGGCCGACGCCAACCGCGACCTGCCCGAAGCCAGGAGCCTGCTGGCGCGCGCGCTGGCCGCGCGGCCCGGCAACGCTGCCATCATCGATTCATGGGGATGGCTGCAGTACCGGCTGGGTGATTACCCGCTGGCGATCAGCACGCTGCGCAAGGCCTGGCAACTGGACCGCAGCGCCGAGATCGGCGCGCATCTGGCGCGTGCGCTGCAGGCCGGCGGGCAACACCTGCAGGCGCGCCGGGTGCTGGCGCAGGCGCTGAAACTTGATCCGCGCAGCCGCGCCGCGCAGGCCGCGCGCCGCGAGATCGGCACATGAGCGGGCGCGTGATGTCCATGCTGCCGCGGTCGGCAGCGCTGCTGGCGGCGGGGCTGTTGTTGGCCGCCTGCGCGCCGGCCACGCTGCCGTTGCGTCCCGGCAATGCGGTCACGGAGGCCGCGCAGGCGCGGCGCGCGCAAATGCTCGCGCGGCTGCCGGTGTGGCTGGCCAGCGGTCGTATCGGCGTCAGCGACGGCAGCCACGGCGGCAGCGGCGGCTTCGATTGGTCGCAGGACGGCGCGTCCATCGATTTCACCCTGCGCGCACCGATCACCGGCCGCAGCTTCCGCCTCACCAGCGGCCCCGATGGCGCCTGCCTCAGCGGCCTGAAGCCGCAGCCGGTGTGCGCCTTCGATGCCGCCGGCTTGCTGCGCGCCGAGCTGGGCTGGGAGCTGCCGCTGGCCGAACTGCGCGACTGGGTGCTGGGCGTGGCGGCCGCCGGTTCGCCCGCGCAGATGGCATACGGCCCCGACGGCCTGCCCGCGCAACTCACGCAGGACGGCTGGGTGGTGCAGTACCGCAGCTGGCACGCGCAGGCGCGGCCGGTGGCGCTGCCGGCGCTGATCGTGGCGCAGCGCAAGCCCTATTCGGTGCGTCTGTACGTGGAGCAGTGGCGGTTTCCCGGGCAACCCGCCGTCGCCGCGTCCACCGCCCCGCGATGAACGCGCCGGCCGCAGCCTGGAGCGCCTGGCCGGCGCCGGCCAAGCTCAATCTCGGCCTGCGCATCGTCGGCCGGCGCGCGGATGGCTATCACCTGCTGCAGACGGTGTTCCGCCTGCTCGAATGGGGCGACACGGTGCGTCTGCGCGTGCGCGCCGACGGCCGCATCATGCGCCTGGCCGGGCCGGAAGACGTGCCTGCCGAGGCCGACCTGGCGGTGCGCGCGGCGCACGCGCTGCAGCAGGCCGGCGGCTGCGCGCTGGGCGCTGAGATCGCCGTGGACAAACGCATTCCGCTGGGCGGCGGGCTGGGCGGCGGCAGCTCGGATGCCGCCACCGTACTGCGCGCGCTCGATGTGCTGTGGGGCTGCGGACTGGGCGAGGACCGCCTGGCCGCGCTGGGCCTTGCATTGGGTGCCGACGTGCCGGTGTTCGTGCGCGGCCGCAATGCCGTGGCCGAGGGCATCGGCGAGCGGCTGACGCCGGTACACCTGGCGCCGGCCTGGTGCGTGGTGGTGCACCCTGGCGTCGCGGTGTCCACCGCCGAGTTGTTCCAGGCCCCTGAATTGACACGCGATGCCGCGCCCGAGACAATTCCCTGCTTGAGTTCCGGAGCTGTGCGGGGCAACGTCTTCGAGCCGGTCGTGCGTGCGCGCCATCCGCAGGTGGCGGCGGCGCTGGATTGGCTGGGCGGTTTCGGCGCGGCGCATCTGTCCGGCAGTGGCGCGTGCATCTTCACGGAGGTGCAAGACCGCGACGCCGCCGAACGCATCGCCCGTGACTGCCCGGCGCACTGGACGGCATGGACTGCCCGGGGCGCCGCGCGCTCGCCGCTGCTGGACGCACTCGAATCGTTTCAACGGTGGGGCGTCGCCAAGTGGTAAGGCACTGGATTTTGATTCCAGCATTCGCAGGTTCGAATCCTGCCGCCCCAGCCACCCGCGATGCTCCCCGACCCCTATCGGTTTCGCGCCACCGGTCCGCCACGTGAACGCTTCCAACTCCAACGGTCTGATGCTGTTCACCGGCAACGCGCACCGCGCGCTGGCCGAGGACGTGGCGCACCGCCTGGCGGTGCCGCTGGGCAAGGCGCAGGTCGGCCGTTTTTCCGACGGCGAGATCCAGGTCGAGATCGAGGAGAACGTGCGCCGCCACGAGGTGTTCGTGCTGCAGCCCACCTCGGCGCCGACCGCTGAAAACTTCATGGAGCTGCTGACCCTGATCGACGCGCTCAAGCGCGCCTCGGCGGCCAGCGTCACCGCGGTGATTCCGTATTTCGGCTATGCCCGCCAGGACCGCCGCCCGCGTTCGGCGCGCGTGCCGATCACCGCCAAGCTGGCCGCGCGCATCATCGGCACCGCCAATTGCGATCGCGTGCTGACCGTGGACCTGCATGCCGACCAGATCCAGGGCTTCTTCGACATTCCGGTGGACAACGTGTATGCCTCGCCGGTGCTGCTGGCCGACGCCTGGCGGCGCTACGGCGGCGAGCCGCTGATCGTGGTCAGCCCCGATGTCGGCGGCGTGGTGCGCGCGCGCGCCATCGCCAAGCGCCTGGACGATGCCGACCTGGCCATCATCGACAAGCGCCGGCCGCGCCCCAACGTGGCGACGGTGATGAACATCATCGGCGAGGTGGCCGGCAAGACCTGCCTGCTGGTCGACGACATCGTCGATACCGCCGGCACGCTATGCGCCGCCGCCGCCGCGCTGAAAGCCAACGGCGCGCGCAAGGTAGTGGCCTACTGCGTGCATCCGGTGCTCTCCGGCACGGCGGTGGCCAATATCGAGGGTTCCGCGCTGGACGAACTGGTGGTCACCGACACCATTCCGCTGCGTGCTGAGGCGCGCGCCTGCGCACGCATCCGCCAGCTGTCGGTGGCCGAGCTGCTGGCCGAAACCATCCGCCGCATCGCTTTTGGCGAGTCGGTCAGTTCCATGTTCGTGGATTGAGGAGCGCGCAGGCAGGTTGCCGATCGGTGCCGGATGGAGTCCCGCATGCGCGGGAACCGCACGATGCTGAATGCAGTCGGCTTGTTCCGAGTCCAGAATTCAAGAATCCGCTCTCCTGGTCGCGGGAGAGCACCTTCCGCCGCAAGGCGGGTCATCCAGCAAGAAGGTTGTTTCCATGGCAAGCAAACATGAAATCAAGGCCCAGTTCCGCAAGGACGAGGGGAAAGGTGCGAGCCGCCGCCTGCGTCACGCGGATCTGGTCCCTGCGGTGATCTACGGTGGCACACAGCCGCCGCAGAGCCTGCAACTGGTGCACAACGATATCGCCCTGGCCGCGCGCAACGAGTGGTTTTTCTCGTCGCTGCTCGATCTCAACATCGAGGGCACCGTGCACAAGGTGCTGCTGCGCGATCTGCAGCGTCACCCTGTGAAGCCGCGCGTGCTGCATCTGGACTTCCAGCGCATCGACGAGCGCAAGCCGATCCGTCTGAAGGTGCCGCTGCACTTCCTCGGCCAGGAGAAATCCCCGGCCGGCAAGTTGGCCGGGGTGCTGATCACGCACGAGATCAACGAGATCGAAATTGCCTGCCTGCCCTCCAGGCTGCCCGAGCACATCGACGTGGACCTGTCCACGCTGGAGAAGGGTGACATCATCCACTTGTCCAGCATCGCGCTGCCGGAGGGTGTTGAGATCCCCGCGCTGAAGCTGGGCAAGGAGCACGACTTGGCCGTGGTGCTGGCCAAGGAGGCGCGCGTCGAGGTCGAGGAAGAGACCGCTGCCCCGGCTGCCGCCGAGGTTCCCGCCGCCAACGTCAAGGCCGAACCGGCCAAGGCGGAGGCGGGCAAGGCCGACGCGGGCAAGGCCGACACGGGCAAGGGCAAGAAGTAAGCCGCCTGCGGGCCGGGGGCGCATTGCGCCGCCGGCCCGCGCGGGTGCCGCATGTCCGCACTGCGTCTGATCATCGGCCTGGGCAATCCCGGTGCCGAGTACGCCCTGCAACGCCACAACGCCGGCTATTGGTTCGTCGATGCGCTGGCGCAGGGCGAGGCTGCGCGCTTCGCGCGCGAGCCGAAGCTGCATGGCGAGGCGACACGCATCGCCATGGCCGGCCAGGATTTGCGTCTGTTCAAGCCGACGGGCTTCATGAATGCCAGCGGCCGCCCGGTGGTCGCGGCGCTGAATTTCTGGAAGATCGCGCCCGAGGAATGCCTGGTCGCGCACGACGATCTCGATCTCGCCCCCGGCACCGTGCGCCTCAAGTTCGACGGCGGCCACGGCGGCCAGAACGGCCTGCGCGACATCATCGGCCAGCTTGGCCACGGTCGCTTCCATCGCCTGCGCATCGGCATTGGGCATCCCGGACTGCGCGACCAGGTCACGCCCTGGGTGCTGGGCCGGCCCAGTCGCGTCGACGAGGAGGCCATGCTGGATGCCATCGCGCGTGCGCTGCAGGTGCTGCCGCTGGCCGTCGCGGGCGAATTCAACGAGGCGATGAAACGGCTGCATACGGCGGAGAGCCGGGACTCGGGACTCGGGACTCGGGACTCGGGTTGAAGCTGCGCGCGCGCAAGTAGAAAGCGGGAACTTTATTGCGTGGCTCGCCCCGAGTCCCGTACCACCCTTCAGGAGTCGCAACCATGGGTATCCAATGCGGCATCGTGGGCCTGCCCAACGTGGGCAAGTCCACGCTGTTCAACGCGCTCACCCGCGCCGGCATCGCCGCGGCCAACTTCCCCTTCT
This sequence comes from Pseudomonadota bacterium, assembly GCA_021794575.1. Classification (GTDB taxonomy): domain Bacteria; phylum Pseudomonadota; class Gammaproteobacteria; order Xanthomonadales; family Rhodanobacteraceae; genus Metallibacterium. Next base: position 8,939 of record JAJYQO010000030.1, read on the forward strand.
GCACCATCGATCCGAACGTCGGCGTGGTGCCGGTGCCCGATCCGCGACTGGCGCAACTGGCCGCGATCGTCAAGCCGCAGAAGATCGTGCCGACCGCGGTGGAGTTCGTCGACATCGCCGGTCTGGTGGCGGGCGCGTCCAAGGGCGAGGGCCTGGGCAACAAGTTCCTGGCCAACATCCGCGAAACCGATGCCATTGCCCACGTGGTGCGCTGCTTCGAGCATCCGGACATCATCCACGTCGCCGGCCGGATCGATCCGATCTCCGACATCGACACCATCGACACCGAGTTGGCGTTGGCCGATCTGGAGTCCGTGGAGAAGGCCCTGGCGCGCGTCGAGCGTGCCGCCAAGGCCAACGACAAGGAAGCGCTGGCCAAACGCCCGGTGCTGGAGAAAGCACGCGCCGCGCTGAACGCCGGCAAGCCGGCGCGCGCCGCCGGCCTGGATAACGAGGAGCGCGCACAGTTGCGCGAACTGTTTCTGCTCACGCTGAAGCCGCTGATGTACATCGCCAACGTGCGCGAGGACGGCTTCACCGACAACCCGCACCTCGATGCGGTGCGCGCGCGCGCCGCCGCCGAAGGCGCCGAGGTGGTGCCGGTGTGCGCGGCCATCGAGGAGGAACTGGGCCAGCTCGACGAGAGCGAGCGCCTGGTGTTCCTGGAGGAAATGGGCCTGCACGAGCCCGGCCTCGACCGCGTGGTGCGCGCCGGCTACCGGCTGCTCGGCCTGCAGACCTACTTCACCGCCGGGGTCAAGGAAGTGCGTGCGTGGACGGTGCGCAAGGGCGCCACCGCGCCGCAGGCCGCCGCGGTCATCCACACCGATTTCGAGAAGGGCTTCATCCGCGCCGAGACGATCAGCTTCGATGACTTCATCAAGTACCGCGGCGAAGCCGGCGCGCGCGAGGCCGGGCGCCTGCGCCTGGAAGGCAAGGACTACGTCGTGCAGGAAGGCGACGTGCTGCACTTCCGTTTC
>JAJYQO010000071.1 GCA_021794575.1 Pseudomonadota bacterium
GCGGTGCCGTTGTTGAGCGCGAGACCCTCCTTGTACGACAGCCGCACGGGTGCGAGCCCGGCGCGGCGCAGGGCCTCGGCGCCGGGCAGGCGCTCGCCCTCGAAAAAGGCCTCACCGCCGCCCAGCAGCACGATCGCCAAATGTGACAGCGGAGCCAGGTCGCCGCTGGCGCCGACCGAGCCCAGCTGCGGCACCACCGGCACCACGCCGCGATTCAACATCGCGGTCAGTGCCTGCAGGGTTTCGACGCGCACGCCGGAGTGCCCGCGCATCAGTGTGTTGATGCGGATCGCCAGCATCGCGCGCACCACCTCGGGCGCGAACGGCTCGCCGACGCAGACGGCGTGGGTGACGATCAAGTTGTGCTGCAGCTCTTCCAGCAGGCTGCCCCCGCGCGTCTCCGGGTTGCCGCCCGGCAACTCGTCGCGCGCGCGGTGCGCGCCCAGCAGCTTGTCGGCATTGCTGCCGAAGCCGGTGGTGACACCGTAGATGGGCTCGCCGCAGCGCACCTTGTCGGCCAGGAAATCGGCGGTGTGTCGTACCCGCTGCAGCGCATCGGGGTGCAGTGTCACCGTGGCCCTGTCACGCGCGATCGTGATCAGCGCCGCGCGCGTCAGGCTGCGGCCGTCCAGCGTGATCGGGGTCGTCGAGGTCATGGTGGCGAACGTCCTCAGCCGCGACCGGCGCGGGCCATCGCGGCGGCCTGCTCCAGCTCGACGCGCAGGGTCTTGACCAGCTCGGTGCGCGGCACCTCGAACTGGTCCTGCTTGCGCATATCCTTGACCGCGACCGTGCCCTTGGCGATTTCATCGGAACCCAGCACGACCACGAAGCGGATGCCGGCGCGGTCGGCGTACTTGAACTGCTTCGCCAGCTTGCCCGGCTCCATCACCACCTCGGTGGCGATGCCGCCGTTGCGCAACTGCGTGGCCAGCTCGAGATACGCCGGCAATTGCGTCTCGTCCATCTGCGTGACCAGCACCTGCACGGTGCTGGTCGCCGGACCCAGCAGGCCGGCCTCGCGCAGCTGCCAGAACAGCCGCGTGGCGCCGATCGAAATGCCGACGCCGGGCAGGTGCGACTTGGTGTAGTGCCCGGCCAGGTTGTCGTAGCGGCCGCCGGAACAGATCGAGCCGATCTGCGGATGCTCGAGCAGATGCGTCTCATAGACGGTGCCGGTGTAGTAGTCGAGCCCGCGCGCGATCGAGAGATTCAGCGCGAAGTGCGATTCGGGCACGCCGAAGGCGCGGATCAGGCCCAGCACGTCCTTCAGCTCCGCCCGGCCCTGCTCGAACAGCTCGCCGCAACCATCGAGCGCATCGAGCTTCGCGCAGGCGTCGTCGAACGACGTCGAGCGCACCTCGACGAAGGCCATGATGCGCGCGGCGGCCTCATGCGCCAGCCCGAACTGCGGCCCGGTAAGTGTTTCGCGCACGTAATCGGCGCCGCGCTTGTCGAGCTTGTCGACCTCGCGCAGCACCAGCATCTGCTGCTCGCTGGCCACGCCCAGGCTCTCGAAGTAGCCGCGCATCAGCTTGCGGTTGTTGAGCTGGATCTGGAACGGCCCGATGCCGAGATCGCGGAACACGCTGTGGATCACCGCCGGCATCTCGGCGTCGTAACGCACCGACAGGCTGTCCTTGCCGATCACGTCGATGTCGCACTGGTAGAACTCGCGGAAGCGCCCGCGCTGCGCGCGTTCGCCGCGGTAGACCCGTTGCATCTGGTAGCGGCGGAACGGAAAGCCCAGCTCGTGCTCGTGCTCGGCGACGTAACGCGCCAGCGGCACGGTGAGATCGAAGCGCAAGGCGAGATCGGGCTTCTCGCCCTGCTCCAGCGCGCCGGTGGACTGCACGAAATAGACCTGACGCTCGGTTTCACCGCCCTGCTTGGTCAGCAGGATGTCGGCGAACTCCATCACCGGCGTCTCGACGGGCAGGAAGCCGAAGCGCTCGAAATTGCGGCGGATGGTGTCGAGCATGTCCTGGAAGGCGATCTGCTCGAGCGGCAGCAGTTCCAGCACGCCGGGCATGGTGCGGGCAGGCGTCAGCGTCATCGGCGGTTTTCCGGGCGGGCTTGGCAACGAGCCAGTTTAACGGAACGCCCTGCGCAGGCCACGCGAGTGAACCCGCTGCCTTGCGACCGCGCGCGCCGCCCCTGTATCATGCGCGGCCTTCCGTCGGGGTGTAGCTCAGCCTGGTAGAGCGCTACTTTCGGGAGGTAGAAGTCGCAGGTTCGAATCCTGTCACCCCGACCAAAATCAAGCAATTGAGAAAGGCCTCGGCACCGTCCGGGGCCTTTATTTTTGCTTTTTCGAGTCTGCGCGGACACGTAGTGGACACGACCTGGCGAGAAGCAGGCCGGCACGAACCAAAGCACGCGCGAGCGCATGAATCCGTTTCGCCACGCGGCCGCCGCGGCGATCCATTTGAAGGGCGCAGAAGGTGTGCGATGAGTGAGGAGCAAAACTTCTCCCGCTTGGGATTTTCACGCCGGGCGCGCCAAATACGGATGCTGCGTCCCCTGCCCGTAACCGTTCAACATGGAAATGCTAGCCTTTCGCCGATGATCCCCGTGGATACTCCGGGCAGGGTCGAAGTGATCGCCGGCGGCGGCGAGTCGACTGTGCGGCTGGAGGGTGCATGGACGCTGACCCACTTCGCCACGATCGAGCCGCAGGTACAGGCGCTGCGCGCCGCCCTGCCCGAGCGCTTGCGGCTGGACCTCGACGCGGTGAGCCGCATCGATACTGCCGGCGCCGGCCTGCTCGGCGTGCTGCTGGGGCCGGCACGCCTGCGCGCCCTGCTCGACGCGCAGCCCAATCTCGCACCCGAGCGGCGCGCGTTGCTGGACACGGTGGGCTGCGCGATCCACGACATCTTCGCGTACAGCCCGCCGCCGTACGACGGCTTCGGTTTCGTCCGGCTGCTGCAGAAGACGGGCGAAGCGGTGGATGCGATCTGGTGCCAGACGCGCGCGCTGCTGGGCTTCATCGGCCTGGTGCTGGAAACCCTGGCGCGTACGCTGCTACAGCCGCGGCGCTGGCGCATCGCGTCGCTGGTGGTGCAGCTCGAACAGACCACCCTGGACGCGCTGCCGATCGTCAGCCTGCTGTCGCTGATGGTGGGCGCGGTGATCGCCTTCCTGGGCGCCACCGTGCTCAACGCCTACGGCGCCAGCGTGTTCACCGTGGACCTGGTCAGCTTCGCGTTCCTGCGCGAGTTCGGCGCGGTACTGGCGGCGATCCTGCTGGCCGGACGCACCGCCAGCGCGTTCACCGCGCAGATCGGCGCGATGAAGGCCAACGAGGAGATCGACGCCATCCGCACTCTGGGCCTCGATCCAATCGAAGTGCTGGTGCTGCCGCGCGTGCTGGCGCTGATGCTGGGACTGCCGATGCTGACCTTCGTGGCCATGCTGGCCGGCATCTTCGGCGGTGCGCTGGTGTGCGTGCTGGCGATCGGCATCCCGCCGGCGATGTTCCTCTCGCTGATGCACACCGACACCCCGCTGAGCTACTTCTGGGTGGGCATGAGCAAGGCGCCGGTGTTCGCTTTCCTGATCGCCATCATCGGCTGCCTGGAGGGCTTCAAGGTCACCGGCAGCGCGGAGTCGGTCGGCGAGCGCACCACCTCCAGCGTGGTGCAGGCGATCTTCATGGTGATCCTGATCGACGCGCTGGCGGCGCTGTTCTTCATGGAGATGGGCTGGTGAACGCCGCGACCGCGACCGTCGCCGACGCCGCGCCGCCGGTCATCGATGTGCGCGGAGTGCTGAACCGCTTCGGCGCGCAGATCGTGCACGAAGCACTGGACCTGCAAGTACCGCGCGGAGTGATCCTGGGCGTGGTCGGCGGTTCCGGCACCGGCAAGTCGGTGCTGCTGCGCACGATCGTCGGACTGCGCCGTCCCGATGCCGGCCAGGTGCGCCTGCTGGGCGAGGATCTGCACGCGCTGCCGGCGCCGCGGCGCATCGCGGTCGAGCGCCGCATCGGCGTGCTGTTCCAGGACGGCGCGCTATTCTCCTCGCTGACGGTGGCCGAGAACATCGCCGTGCCGCTGCTGGAGCACACCGCAATCGGCGCGCGCGACGCGCGCCGGCTGGCGACGTTGAAGATCGGCCTGGCCGGACTGCCGCAGGACGCGCGCGACAAGTATCCCTCCGAGCTGTCCGGCGGCATGCGCAAGCGCGCGGCGCTGGCGCGCGCGCTGGCGCTGGATCCGGAAGTCCTGTTCCTGGACGAACCGACTTCGGGTCTCGACCCGATCAGCGCCGCAGCCTTCGACCGCCTGCTGCGCACCCTGCGCGACGCGCTGGGCCTGACCGTGTACATGAACACCCATGACCTCGACTCGATCCACACCGTCTGCGATCGCGTCGCCGTGCTGGCCGAGCGCCGCGTGCTGGTGATGGCCGATCTGGCCACGGTGGAGCGTTACGATCATCCTTGGGTGCAGGACTATTTCCGCGGACCGCGCGGCCGCGCCGCCAGCGCGGCACACGCCGGTCCGGTGCTGGAGACTTGAGATGGAAACCCGTGCGCATCACGTGCTGATCGGCACTTTCACCCTGTTGGTGGTCACGGCCGGTTTGCTGTTCGTGCTGTGGCTGGGCAAGAGCAGTGTCGACCACGCCTACGCCTACTACGACGTGGTGTTCAACGAATCGGTCACCGGGCTGTCGAAAGGCGGCATGGTCCAGTACAACGGCATCAAGGTCGGCCAGGTGGCCAACCTGCGGCTCGACCCGCGCGACCCGCGCAAGGTGATCGCGCGCATCCAGGTCGGGAGCGACACCCCGGTCAAGCTGGACACCCACGCCAGGCTGGGCCTGCTGGGGCTGACCGGGGTGGCTTTCATCCAGCTCACCGGCGGCTCGCCCGGCAGCCCGCCGCTGCGCGCCAGCGGCGACGAACACGTACCGGTGATCGTCGCCGACAACTCCGAGCTGTCCAAGCTGCTGAACTCCGGCGAGGATATCGCCACCAACACCAACGAGATTCTGCTACGCATCCAGAGCCTGCTGTCGGCGTCCAACGTCGCGCGCGTCAACGCGACCCTGAAGCATCTCGATGAGAGCACCGCAGTGGTGGCCGCGGAGCGTGCGCAGATGCGCCAGACCCTGCAGCAGATGGCGTTGGCCAGCACGCGCCTCAGCGACGCACTGGGCAAGCTCGACCACCTCGCCGGCACCACCGACACGCTGGTCTCCACCCAGGGCAAGGCGACGCTGCAGAGCGCACAGGCCAGCCTGCGCGCCTTCCAGCAGATGAGTACGCAGTTGGCCGCGCTGATCGCGCGGAATCGCGGCGCGCTGGCCGCCGGTAGCCAGGGCGCGGCCGAACTCGGTCCTACCCTGCGCCAGCTGCAACAGACCCTGCGCGACCTGGACGCGCTCAGCGCCCACCTGCGCCACGATCCCGCGGCCTACCTGCTCGGTCGCGACGCGGCCAAGGAGTACCACCCGCAATGAACGTCCCGCGCCTCCTCTTGCCGCTGGCCGCGCTGCTGCTCGCCGGCTGTACCTCGCTGATCGCCCCGCACGGCGCCGACGACGTCTTCCTGCTGCCCGCGCCACCGGCCACGGCCGCACCCGGCGCCACGCCGCTGGCCATCGGCTTGGCCGTGGCCGTGCCCGGCGCGACCGGTCTGCTGGACAGCCGAGCGTTGCTGATCAGCCCACAGGCCGACCAGGTGCAGGTCTACGCCGGCGCGCGTTGGGCCGAGCGCCCCGGTGCGATGTTGCGCCAGCACTTGCTGGCGGCGCTGGCCGCGCAGGGGCTGACCCGTGCGGTGCCCGCCGACAGCGGCGCGCTGACGCGCTGCACTCTGGAAAGCGATCTCGACGACTTCCGCGCGTACGTGAGAGGCAGTCACGCCAGCGTGCGCGTGGTCCTGCAGTTGCGCCTGATCGACAACGCTTCGCGCGCGCTGCTGGCGCAGCACCGCTTCGAGGCCGAGTCGCCAGCCGCCGGCACCCGCGCCAGCGATGTGGTCGAGGCTTTCGGCAACGCCAGCGCACAAGTGATCGAGGCCGCCGCGGCGTGGACGGCACGGCATCTGCGCGCGCAAGGCAGCGGCACGCGCTAGGACGCGCGCCGCGCAGCGCGGCGCCCCCTCTTCACATCCGGTCGGCGATGGCGCGGCAAGCCTGGCGCCATGCTGGAAATTCACCCGGCCCGCAGGCCGCCCGGCAACCTCGAGGTCACAGCGTGAAGGTGGATTTCTCGGAGGCCAGCTTGGCGCCCAGCAGCGCCTCGATGCGCTGCCGCGCGGCCTCGCCTTCCACGGATTCGGCAAACTGCACGCCGATGCCTGCCACGCGATTGCCCTGCGCGCCCTGCGGCGTGATCCACACCACCGTGCCGGTGACCGGCAGGCGCTCCTTGTCATCCATCAGGTTGATCAGCAGGAACAACTCGTCGCCGAGGTTGTAGCGCTTGCCGCTGGGCACGAACAGGCCGCCGCCCTTGAGAAAAGGCATGTAGCTCTGGTACAGCGTTGCCTCGTCCTTGATGGCAACCGGCAGGATGCTCTGACGCGCGCTGCTGACAGATGGCGTGGGGGCGGCCATGTAGGCGACCTCGATGTGATCGACGGCTCTTAGGCCAGACTGGCGGAATCGCCCGGCAAGGTCAAGGCATTCGACGGCGTGCTGGACCGCCATCCCCAGTGATCGAAGATCCACACGCTGCGGCGCTGGCTATGCAGCTTGACGAACACCGCGGTGCGCGGCACCTGTTCGAATTCAAGCGCGGGCTGCGAACCCAGCCGCAACAGCACCGGCCCGGCGCGGGCGCCATCGCGCCAGGGCAACTGCCAGCTGGCATCGCCGCAGGCCACCAGCAATGCGCAGGCGCCCAGCGCGGGCAGCCGTGGATTCCAGGGCAGGTCCATGCGCGTGCATGTGCTCGGCGCGCCCGCGGCGACCACATAACGCTCGCCCGCGGCGACGCGTCGCCGCCAGCGCCCGCCGGCTACTGCGAGCTGGCTGCGGTGCGCTTCCAGCGCCAGCGCCTTGCCCTGCTGCTCGGTCGCGCTCAGCGTCAGACTCTGCGCCTGCGGCGCGAGGCCATGCACGGCGAATCCCCACAGCGCCGGCCGCGGTCCGGTCCAGCGCGACAGCGCCAGTTCGACCAGGACGCGCGCGGCGCTGTGATCGGGATGACGATCATCCAGCACTGGGGCGATCACCAGGGTCGGGCGTGCCGCCTGCAAGTGCTCGCGCAGCGTTTCGAGACTGGCGCCGAGTTGCCCGGCGATGCGCGCGGTCAGGCCCTGGTCGTGCCAGCCCAGCGCTTGCAAGCAACCGCGCGGCAAGCCTAAACGCTGCAGCGCGGCCAGTGCTTCGCCACGTCGGCGCCGGCCCCATTCGGCACGCGCAGCCGCGTCGATGCGCCAGCGCCGCTCCAGCCAGCGCTGCGGCCAGGGATTGTTATCGCCATCGGTGAGCAGCACGACCGCAGTGGCCGCACCCGCCGCGTGCGCACGCTGCAGCAGACCGCCGCTGGCCAGCGTCTCGTCATCCGGGTGCGGTGCGATCATCATCACGCCGGCGCCGGGGACCGCCAGCAAGCGGTCGAGTTGGATATCGAGCGAGGTCATCGGCGGCGTCCGGGGCGGCACGGAATCATAAGCCGATGCTGCCTGCGACGCCGCGACGCGCCGCCGTCACGCGGCGACCGCGCGCAAGCTGAGGAAATCCAGCAGCAGCAGATCGCTGCGTACCGGGCCGCGCAGCAATTCGCGCGCCAGATTGGCCTGATCGAACCAGCGCACCAGCGTGGCGGTGTCGCGCCCGCTGGCCAGCGGGCCACGCGCGCCGACGCTCGCGGCGCGCGCCTCGCGTGCCAGCCATTGCGCCGCGAACTGCAGGCGCTGGCGCGGCTCGTCTTGGCTCCAGGCCTGGGCCAGCAGCAGGGCGTCGGCGCGCTGCACCAGCAATTGCGCCAGTTCGCTGCGCACCGCTTCGCGCCGCGGCAAGGCGCCCTCGAGCAAGTAGCGGGCGGCCAGTCCGGGGTTGCCGTCGGCCGCATCCAGCGCCTGCGCGCCATCACCGGCTAGACCCTGCGCCTGCAGCCAGTCCGCCGCCGCGGCCGGCGCGGGCAGGCGAAACGACAGGCGCCGGCAGCGGCTGCGCACGGTGGCCGGCAGACGTTCGGGATGATCGGCCAGCAGGATCAGCAGCGCCGCGGCCGGCGGTTCCTCGAGTGTCTTCAGCAGCGCATTGCCGGCGGCGGCGTTGAGCACGTCGGCTGGGTCGATTAGCGCGATCCGCCATCCGCCCAACTGGCTGGCCAGGGCCAGACGTTCGCAGACGCCGCGGATCTGGTCGATCACGATCTCGCTGCGCAATTTGCCTTCGCGGTTGAGCGCCAGCCCGATCCGATACAGGTCCGGATGGGTTCCCGCGCTGCGCAGGCGGCAACCGCGGCATTGCCCGCAGGCGTCGTCGGCCTGCGGCGCGCCGCACAGCAGACGCGCCACCAGGCGCTCGGCGAAAACGCGCTTGCCCAACCCTGCCGGCCCGCCCAGCAGCAATGCGTGCGGAAGGCGGCCCTCGGTCAGTGCGGGCTGCAGACGCTGCCAGTGCGGCGCGTGCCAGGACGGCATCGCGTTCATGCGCGCGGCTCCAGCAGCGGGCGTAGTGAGGCGCAGGCCGCATCCAGCACCGTCTGCGGCGAAGCGCTGGCATCGAGCACGGTGAAGCGTGTCGGTTCGGCCTGCGCGCGCGCGCGGTAGGCCGCGCGCACACGCTCGAAAAAGGCATTGCTTTCGCGCTCGATACGGTCCGGAGGATCACGGCCCAGCGCGCGCGCGCGGCCTGCGTCAACCGGCAGATCGAGCAACAGGGTACGGTCGGGCTGCAGATCGCACGCCGCCCACTGTTCGAGCCCGCGGATGCGCGCCTCGGGCTGACCACGGCCGCCGCCCTGGTAGGCGTAGCTGGCATCGGTATAGCGATCGCTGAGCACCCATTGGCCTGCGCTCAACGCAGGCTGGATCACGCTGCGCACCAGTTCGGCGCGTGCCGCGAACATCAGCAACAGCTCGGCCTCGGCGCTGATCGGCGCGCGCGCGGCATCCAACAGTACGACGCGCAGCGCCTCGCCCAGCGCTGTGCCGCCCGGCTCACGCGTGCGCAGCACCGCCAGACCCTGCGCGCGCAGCCAAGCCTCCAGACCCGCCAGCAGCGTGCTCTTGCCGGCGCCCTCGCCACCTTCGAGCGTGATGAATCGTCCGCGCATCAAGGCCGCCGGTGCAGGATGTACTTGTCGATGGCCGCGTCCTGCTGCTGCAGGGTGTCGGAAAATTGGTGCGTGCCGTCACCCTTAGCGACGAAGTACAGCGATTTGCCCGGCGCCGGATGCAGCGCGG
>JAJYQO010000096.1:0-32769 GCA_021794575.1 Pseudomonadota bacterium
GCGGCGCGCACGGCGGCGGCTTCGGCGGCGGCCTGCGGCGCAGGTTGCGGCGCGGCACCGGACGCCACGCGGGCGGCAGGGGTACGTGCCGCGCTGGAGGCACCGCGTTCGTGGCTGCCGCGCTTGCGCCGGGACGGCCGCACACGCGTTTCCGCCGCCGCGTACGGCGCGGCCGCATCGCCTTCGGCCGCATCGTCGATGGCGGCATGCGCGGCCGCCTGGGCGGCGCTGCGGCGCGGCTTGGGCGACAGCAGCAGGTCCGGGGTCACCGTGGCCGCAGGAATCTTCTGGCCGATGTAGGTCTCGATGTCGGGCAGCGACATGGCATACAGATCGCAGGCGAAGCTGACCGCATCGCCTTCGGCACCGAGCCGCGCGGTGCGGCCGATGCGGTGCACGTAATCCTCGGCATCCTGCGGCAAGTCGTAATTGAAGACGTGGCTGACGCCTTCGATGTGCAGGCCGCGCGCCGCCACATCGGTGGCCACCAACGCTTCCATCTCGCCGCGCTGGAAGCGCGCCAGCAGTTTTTCGCGCTTTTTCTGCGGCACGTCGCCAGACAGCGTGCCGGCCAGAATACCCTGCTTCTGCAGGCGCTCGGCCACGCGCTCGGCGGCGATCTTGGTGTTGACAAACACGATGCTGCGTGCGGCGCCGGCGCGCTCCAGCAAGTTCAGCAACAGCGGCAGTTTTTCTTCCTTGGCCGGGAAGTACACCACCTGGCGCACGCGGTCGGCGGTGATGTTGTCGCTCTCGACGGCCAGTTTTTCCGGCTCGTTCATGTGCTCGTAGGCCAGCTCCAGCACGCGGTGGCTGAGCGTGGCCGAGAACAGCATGCTCTGGCGCTGCTCGCGCGGCGGCAAACGGCGGAACAGGAAGTAGATGTCCTTGATGAAGCCCAGATCGAACATGCGATCGGCTTCGTCCACCACCATCGCATCGACCGCGCGCAGCGTGAATACCTGCTGCTTGTAGTAGTCGATCAGGCGTCCGGGCGTGGCGATGATCACGTCGCAGCCGCCCTTGAGCAGTTCGCGCTGGCGGTCGTAATCGGTGCCGCCGTAGATCAGCGCCAGGCGCAGGCCGGTGTGGCGGCCGATGGCGCGGGCGTCCTTCTCGATCTGGATGGCCAGTTCGCGCGTCGGCGCCAGGATCAGCGCGCGCGGATCTTCCGGGCGACGCTCGGCCAGCGCCGGGCGCGTCAGCAGGCGATTGAACACCGCCACCAGGAAGGCCGCGGTCTTGCCGGTGCCGGTTTGTGCTTGGCCGGCGACGTCGCGACCGGTCAGCGCCACCGGCAGCGTCAGTGCCTGGATCGGCGTGCAGCGCGTGAAGCCGCAGTCGGCCAGGCCGCGCGCGAGGGTGGGATGCAGGTCGAACTGCTCGAAAAAGGTATCGGTGAGGACTTGATCGGCCATGAATCGAAACAATGAATGCGCGACTCGGGGCGCCTTGCAACGCGCCCGCGCTTGCGCTGGAATGACGGCCGTCAGCCGTCTACTGCCGGCCGCGCAGGGCGCGCGGCGCGGCGCAGTGTAGCCCAACGGCGCGGCAAAAGCCGACGGAGGCGCCAGCACCCGCAGCGAACGCCTCGCCGCCCTTCGTCCCATCCGGAGATTTCAGGTGAGCCAGAACATCACCCACGTGACCGATAGCGATTTCGATGCCCAAGTGCTGGGCTCCAGCACGCCCGTGCTAGTGGACTTCTGGGCCACCTGGTGCGGACCCTGCCGCGCCATCGCGCCGGCGCTGGAGGACATCGCCGCCGAGTACCAAGGCCGCGTCAAGGTGGCCAAGGTCGACGTGGACAACAACCAGAAGACCGCCATCGCCTACAACATCCGCAGCATTCCCACGCTGATGCTGTTCAAAGACGGCAAGGTGGCCGGCACGCAGATGGGCGCCATGCCCAAGACCGCCATCGCGAAGTTTGTCGATCAAGCCCTGTAAATCCGCCGCAACCGTGGACGCCGCGCGGCACGGGTGCTAGATTGCGATCACCACGCGCGGCGAGATGCCGCGCCCCTAGCGCGCCACCGCGCCGCGCAGATTCTCTTCCTCTTCTCTACTCCACGGCCCGCGAGGCCCGCTCGTGTCCGATACCGACGCCAAGACCCCCGACGAGGCCGCGCGCCCGTCCGCGACCCCGGTCGCCCATAACCCCAATACCGGCAGCAACGCCGAAAATGGCAGCGATGCCGGCGGCAATGCAGCAGGCGGCAACGCCGGCGGTGCGCCCCGTGAAAGCCGCGACAATCAGCGCGACCGCCGTCACCGGCGCAACCGCAACGATCGCAACCGCAACCGCAGTCCCAATGCCGCCGGCCTACCGCGCGAGGACTTCGACGAGGACGCCGCCGACGACGTGCCGCGCGATCCATCACGGCAGATCAACCTGACCGAACTCAAGCGCAAACCCGCCGCCGCACTGCTGGATCTCGCCGAAACTCTCGGCATCCACGAGGGCGTGGCGCGTGCGCGCAAGCAGGATGTGATCTTCAACATCCTCAAGGCGCATGCCCGCACCGGCGGCAGCATCTGGAGCGAGGGCGTGCTGGAGATCATGCAGGACGGCTACGGCTTCCTGCGTTCGGCCGACGAGTCGTACCTGGCCGGGCCCGACGATGTCTACGTCAGCCCCAGCCAGATCCGCCGCTACAACCTGCGCACCGGCGACTACATCACCGGTCTGGTGCGGCATCCGCGCGAGGGCGAGCGCTACTTCGCGCTGTTCAAGGTCGACGACATCAACGGCGAGCCTACCGAGGCGTCCAAGAACAAGTTCCTGTTCGAGAACCTCACTCCGCTGTTCCCGCGCAAGGCGTTCAAGCTGGAGCGCGGCAACGGCTCCAGCGAGGACATCACCGGCCGCATCCTCGATCTGATCGCGCCGGTGGGCAAGGGCCAGCGCGGCCTGATCGTCTCGCCGCCCAAGGCCGGCAAGACCATGATGCTGCAGAACGTGGCGCAGGCGATCGTGCACAACCACCCCGAGGCGCACCTGATCATCCTGCTCATCGACGAGCGCCCCGAGGAAGTCACCGAGATGCAGCGCAGCGTGCGCGCCGAGGTGATCAGTTCCACCTTCGACGAGCCCGCCGTGCGTCATGTGCAGGTGGCCGAGATGGTGATCGAACGCGCCAAGCGTCTGGTCGAGCACAAGCGCGACGTGATCATCCTGCTCGATTCCATCACCCGTCTGGCGCGCGCCTACAACACCGTGGTGCCCTCATCCGGCAAGGTGCTCACCGGCGGCGTCGATGCCAACGCGCTGCAGCGGCCCAAGCGCTTCTTCGGTGCCGCGCGCAATGTCGAGGAAGGCGGCTCGCTGACCATCCTCGCCACCGCGCTGATCGACACCGGCAGCAAGATGGACGAGGTGATCTACGAGGAGTTCAAGGGCACCGGCAACATGGAGGTGCACCTGGACCGCCGCATCGGCGAGAAGCGCGTGTACCCGGCGATCAACATCAACCGCTCGGGCACGCGCCGCGAGGAACTGCTGATCGACTCCGACTTGCTGCAGAAGGTGTGGATTCTGCGCAAGCTGCTGCACCCGATGGATGAATTGGCGGCGATGGAGTTCATGCTCGAGAAGATGAAGAACACCAAGACCAACGACGAGTTCTTCAGCGCCATGAAGCGCGGCTGAGGCCGCGCGGCGGTGGCCGGACGCCGGCCGCCGGCCGTCCCGCCCTGCTAGCATCGCGGCCTTCCCGCCACCGAGGATTCGCGATGCGCTGGACCCAGGCCCTCACTCGCCACAAGAGCATCGAGCAGCTGCAGCAGGAGGCCGGCACGCGCGGCGATCTGCGTCGCGTGCTGGGCGTCTGGCAGCTCACCGCCATCGGTATCGGCGGCATCATCGGCGTCGGCATCTTCGTGCTGGCCGGGCAGCAGGCCGCGGTCAACGCCGGGCCGGCGGTGTTCATCTCGTTCCTGATCGCCGGCGTCGCCAGCGCGGCGGCGGCGCTGTGCTATGCCGAGTTCGCCGGGCTGATCCCGGTGACCGGCAGCGCCTATACCTACGGCTACGCGGTGCTGGGCGAGTTCGCCGCCTGGATCATCGGCTGGGATCTGCTGCTGGAGTACGCACTGATCGTGGCGGTGGTGGCGATCGGCTGGTCCGGCTACGTGCAGGCGCTGCTGGTCGCGGCCGGCGTGCATCTGCCGAACTGGGCGCAGGGCGCCATCAGCAGCGACGCGCTGGCCTATTACTGGGATCGCGCAGCGATGTGGGTGGGCTTCACCATCGACCATCCGGCCCCTGCGCCGCATGGCGGCCATGTGTTCAACCTGGTCGCAGCACTGGTGTCACTGGGCATCGCCGGTCTGCTGACCATCGGCACCGAGTGGGGCGCGCGCTTCAACACCACGGTGGTGGCGGTCAAGGTCATCGGCGTGGCGCTGGTGATCGTGGCCGGCGTGTACTACGTGAACCCGGCCAACTGGCATCCGTTCGTGCCGCCGCGGCAGATCGTCGATGGCGTGGCGCACTACGGCTGGGGCGGCGTGCTGGCCGCGGCCAGCGTGGTGTTCTTCGCGGTGTTCGGCTACGACACGCTGACCACCGCCGCCGAGGAATCACGCGATCCGCAGCACGACCTACCGCGCGCGGTGCTGCTGAGCCTGGGCATCTCGATGGCGCTGTATCTGGCGATCTCGCTGGTGCTGACCGGCATGGTGCCGTACCCGGAACTCAACAGTAATGCGCCGGTGGCCAGCGCCTTCGCGGCGGTGGGCGCGCACTGGGTGATGGTGGCGATCTCGGTGGCGGCCATCGCCGGCATCACCAGCGTGCTGTTCGCGTTCATGTTGGCGGCGGCGCGCATCTGGTTCGCGCTGGCGCGCGACGGTCTGCTGCCGGCATGGTTCGCGCGCACGCATCCGCGCTGGCGCACGCCGTACCGACCGACGCTGATCCTGGGCGCGGGCACGGCGCTGCTGGCCGGTTTCCTGCCCATCGGCGAGTTGGCCGAGATGGTCAATATCGGCACACTCAGCGCCTTCATCATCATCTGCGCCTCGATCATCGTGCTGCGCGCGCGCCGCCCGGAACTCGAACGCCGCTTCCGCACGCCGCTGGTGCCGTGGATTCCGCTGATCGGCATCGTGTTCTCGGCGGTGCTGATCTGGGGGCTGCAGGAGGTGACCTACTGGCGCTTCATCGTGTGGATGGCGCTGGGGCTGTGGATCTACTTCGGCTACGGCATCAAGCGCAGCGCGCTGGCACGCGGCGCGGCGGGCAAACCATAACCTTTCTTGTCCGCCAAAGACGCGAAGATCGCGAAGGGAATCCGGAACGGAGCAGACGCTCGGCGCACGCGGAGACACGTGCGAATATCCAATCAATCCTTCGCGTTCTTGGCGTCCTTCGCGGATCGGGCCGTTGTGCTCAGCCCGCCACCTCGACGCGGTTGCGGCCGTTGCGCTTGGCCGCGGTCAGGGCCTGGTCGGCGCGCGCCAGCAGCGGTTCCAGCGCGCGCTCGGCGTCGCGCGCCGCCACGCCGACGCTGATGCTGAGCGAGTGTCCGATGCCCTGCTCCATGCGCACCGCATGGCGCAAACGCTCGCCGGTGACGCGTGCGGCGGCCAGGTCCAGACCCGGCAACAGCACCGCGAACTCTTCGCCGCCGATGCGGCCGACCAAGTCGTCTTCGCGCAGGTTCTCGCGCAGCACACGGCCCATGCGGGCCAGTGCGGCATCCCCGGCGGCATGCCCATGGTTGTCGTTGAGCTGCTTGAAGTGGTCGGCATCGAGGTAGAGCACCGAGAGCGGCTGGGCGCGGGCGACGCTCTCGGCCAGCATCTGCCGGGCGCGCTCCAGAAAGCGCGTGCGCGTGGCCACGCCGGTCAGATCATCGACGAAGACGCGCTGGCGCAAACGCCGCTCCAGCTCCATGTGTTGGCGGATCAGCCGCACCTGGTAGCCGTTGAGCACCGCCGCCACCACCAGCGCCACCACCATGTAGTTGGCGTACTGCCACAACTCCCAGTGTGCAGGCATTTCCAGCAGCAGCAGCGGCAGCGGCCCGAGCAGTCCGCAGATCATCGATGCGGCCACGAAATAACGACGCTTGAGCCAGATTGGGCTGGCCGCGATCGGCACAATGGCGTAAGCCGGCAGCACCCAGGCCAGCCCCTGGGGGTAACCGTAGCCGCAGAGGAAGATGCCGAGCTGCAGCCAGCTCACGGCCGCCAGGCCCAGCGCGCCGTAATGCCGCGGTTCGCGATGTACCACCCCAAGCAGCGCCAGCATGGTCAGCGGCAGCGACGGCAGCAGGCGCAGCCAGAGCGGCAGCGACGAGTAGCCCGCCTGTTGGAGACTGAGGACGGAACTGACGTAGCCTCCCAGCGCCGCCCACAGCAGCGCGCGCACCACCGGACCCAGCCGCTGATCGAGATCGCGATCGAACTCGCGGTCGTCGCACGATATCCAAGACGCTGCGGCCGGCAACGCGGGTGGTGGGGAACTGCGCACGGGTGTCCTTTTGCTCTAAGGTTGCGCCCTTTCCAGCAAGTCCCGGACCACGCCGCGCTCGTGTTGCAAAGCTTCACCCGCGGAACGCGCCGACGTGACGTACATCCCGGAATACCGGTTTCCATCGCCGCCGAAGGAGCTCATTCCATGCCGCCTCGATCCATACGCATGCTGCTGATCAACCCGCTGCTGGCCGTCTGCCTGGCCAATCTGCCGCTGGCGGTCCAGGCGCAGACAGCCCCGGTCAATCCTGCCGCGAACCAGTATGCCGGGCCGGTGCAGAACTATCCTGAACTCAGCCAGGCACCTTACCCGGGCATCCTCGGCCTGCATGTGGACCTGACCGACGCGCCGCGCAAGATCTTCCGCATCCGGGAAACCATCCCGGTCCGGCCCGGACCGCTGACGCTGTACTACCCCAAGTGGATTCCCGGCGAGCACTCGCCCTCCGGCCCGCTGGCGAACGTGGTCGGCGTGGAGATCACCGGCAACGGTCGGCGCATTGCCTGGCGCCGCGACCTGCTGGACATGTACGCGCTGCACCTCGACGTGCCGGCCGGGGTCGGCACGCTGGATCTCGGCTTCCAGTTCCTCTCGCCCACCGGCGGCGGCGAGTTCGGGCAGAGCGTCTCGGCCACGCCCAGGCTGGTGGATCTGGAGTGGAACCAGGTGGTGTTCTACCCGGCCGGCTACTACAGCCGCGCCATCACCGTGCAGCCCAGCGTGCGGCTGCCGGCGCGCTGGCAGTTCGGCACCGCGCTCACCCGGACCCGCGACAGCGCGGGCCGCATCGATTTCGCGCCGGTCACGCTGAACAATCTGGTGGACTCGCCGCTGATCGCCGGCGAATACTTCAAGAGCTTCAACCTCGACCCCGGCGCCAAGGTGCCGGTGCGCCTGGACATCGTGGCCGACGGCGAGAAGTACCTGAAGCTCGGCGACCGACAACTCGGCGATTTCCGCAATCTGGTGCAGCAGGCCTACAGGCTGTTCGGCACGCACCACTACGCGCACTACACCTTCCTGCTGACGCTGTCGGACAACACCGGCCACTTCGGGCTTGAGCACCACCAGTCCAGCGACGATCGCCTCGGCGCCGATTACCTGGTCGATCCCGACAGCCGCATGCTGGGCGCATCGCTGCTGCCGCACGAATACACGCACTCATGGAACGGCAAATTCCGCCGGCCCTACGATCTGTGGACGCCCAACTTCAACGTACCCGAGCGCGATGACCTGCTGTGGGTGTACGAGGGCCTGACCAACTACTACGGCATGGTGCTGGCGGCGCGCTCCGGGCTGTGGACACCGCAGCAGTTCCGCGAGGCCATGGCCGCCACCACCGCGTCGATGACCTTCCGCCCGGGACGGCAGTGGCGCCCGCTGCAGGACACCGCCGACGAGGCCTCGATCCTGTACTACGTGCCGGGCAGCTGGGCCACCTGGCGGCGGCAGGTCGACTTCTACGCCGAGGGCACGCTGCTGTGGCTGGACGTGGACACGAAGATCCGCGCACTGACGCACGGCAGAAAGTCGCTGGATGATTTCGCGCGGCAGTTCTTCGGCATCCATCCGGGCAGCCCGGTCACCGTCACCTACACTTTCGACGACGTCGTCAAGGCGCTGAACCAGGTGGCGCCCTACGACTGGGCCGGATTCCTGCGCACACGCCTCGATTACGTGGGCAACGCGCTGCCCGAGGCCGACGGCCTGGCGCGCGCCGGCTGGAAGCTGGGCTTCACCGATACTCCGGACAGCTACCAGAAGGCGATGGCCGTCCAGAGCCACGCACTCAACCAGATGTACGGCGCCGGGCTGCTGGTGTCCGACAAGGACGGCCGCGTGATCGACGTGCTGTGGGACGGTCCGGCGTTCAAGGCCGGCTTGGCGCCCAACATGCAGATTCTGGCCGTGGATGGCAAGACCTGGAGCCGCGACGTGCTCGCTGATGCACTGCGCGCGGCCGCGCAGAGCAAGCAACCGATCAGCCTGCTGGTGAAGAACCTGGGCTACGTGTCCACGCTGAAGCTCGACTGGACCGGCGGCCTGCGCTACCCGGTACTGCAACGCGTGGCCGGCACGCCCGATCGTCTCGACGCCATCGCCGCGCCGCGTCGCTGAGCATGGCCAACTCGTGCGGCCGGGCGCGATCCCGGCCGCCGTCCGTCACGGAGAACCCGCATGTTGCGCAAATCCCTCGCCGCCGCCGCGCTGGCGATCCTGCTCGCCGTGCCGCTGCGCGGCCTGGCCGCGGAAAGCTACGCCGTGCCGCGCGCCGCCGTGCCGGCGCCGGCGGATCGGCCTTATCCGGGCAGCATCGCCCTGCACGTAGACGCCAGCGACGTGGCGCAAAAGATTTTCCGCGTCCACGAAACCCTCGCGGTGCGGCCGGGCGCGCTGACGCTGCTGTATCCGCGCTGGATTCCCGGCAACCACGGGCCGTCCGGACCGATCATCGGCATCGCCGGGCTGCAGGTGACGGCGGCGGGCAACAGCCTGCCGTGGACGCGCGACCCGCTGGATGTGTTCGCCTTCCACGTGGATGTGCCGCAGGGCGTTTCCAGCATCGAGGTGCGCTTCGAGTTCATGAGCCCGACCACGCCACGCTTCGGCCGCGTGCTGATGGGCCCCGACCTGCTGAACCTGCCCTGGAACGACGTCCTGCTGTATCCGGCCGGCTATTTCACGCGCGACATCACCGTGGACCCCAGCGTCACGCTGCCGGCCCGCTGGCGGCACGCCAGCGCGCTGACGCCGGCGCAACGCACGGGCGACACGCTGCGCTTCGCGCCGACTCCGCTCGACATGCTGGTGGACTCGCCGCTGGTCGCCGGCAAGTACTTCGAGCGCGTGCGCCTGAATCCCGGCGCCAAGGTGCCGGTGCACCTCGACGTGGTGGCGGACAACCCCCTGCAGCTGAAGATTCCGCCGGCGCTTCTCAAAGCGCACGAGAACCTGGTTACCCAGGCCGTGCGCCTGTTCGGATCGCAGCACTACCGGCACTATGACTTCCTGCTGTGGATCTCCGATGCCATCGGCGGCCAGGGCCTCGAGCATCACCAGTCCAGCGAGGACGGCACCGGACTCGGCTACTTCACCGACCCGGCCAAGTGGTTCGACCGCGATCTGCTGCCGCACGAGTACACGCACTCGTGGAACGGCAAGTTCCGCCGTCCGGCCGACCTGTGGACACCCAACTTCAACGTGCCCATGCAGGACACGCTGCTATGGGTGTACGAGGGCCAGACGCAGTATTGGGGCTACGTGCTGGCCACGCGCAGCGGGCTGTGGGACAAGCGGCAGGCGCGCGACGTATTCGCCGCCGAGGCATCCAGCATGGCGCTGCGCACCGGCCGCAGTTGGCGCAGCGTGGAAGACACCACCAACCAGCCGATCATCGACAAGAACCGCATCCTCTCCCCCGACTGGGCCAACTGGCAGCGCGGCGAGGACTATTACATCGAGGGCGCGCTGACCTGGCTCGACGTGGACGCGCGCATCCGCCAGCTCACCCACGACAGGAAGTCGCTGAACGATTTCGCGCGCGCCTTCTTCGGCGTCGACGACGGCCGCGTGGATACGCTCACCTACACGTACGCAGACATCATCAGGGCGCTCGACCGGATCGCGTCCTACGACTGGAAGCGGTTCCTCGATCAGCACATCTACGCCGTGCGCGTGGCGCCGCCGCTGGGCGGCCTCACGCGCGCCGGCTGGAAGCTGGTGTACACCGATCAGCCCAACGCCTACCTCGAGGCCGCCGAAGCACAGCGCAAGTTCCACGACGATGCCGCCTCGATCGGCTTCGTGGTCGGCCGCGACGGCGCACTGCTGGACGTGCAGCACGACGGCCCCGCCTTCCAGGCCGGCCTCGCCCCGGGCATGAAGCTGGTAGCGGTCGGTGACCGGGTGTACAGCAACGACGCGTTGCGCGAGGCCATCACCGCGGCCAAGGGTGATACCGCGCCGATCCGGCTGACGGTGGAAAACCAGGGCCACGTGTATACGGTTGAGGTGAATTACCACGGCGGCCTGCGTTATCCGCACCTGGCGCGCATCCCGGGCACGCCGGACTACCTCGACCAAGTCCTCAGCCCGCTGCGCTGAGGCGGACGAGACGCCCCCGCGGCAACTCGACCGGCTACGACGCGCACGCCATACTCACCGGACTGTCGCCGCGGCGCATCCATGTCGTTGAATCCGTTCCTGGCCTGGTTGGCGGTGCTGGTGTTCGACACCTGCGGCCAGCTCGCCTTCAAGAGCGCCGCGCACCATGCCGAGGGTGATGGCCTGGCGCACTGGCGCGCCATGGCCGCGCGGCCCTGGCTGTGGCTGGGCATCGTCGCCTTCGTGGTCGAGTTCATCGCCTGGCTGGCGTTCCTCTCGCTGGTGCCGCTGGCCGAAGCCGTGCTGCTGGCCACGCTGAACATGGTCACGGTGATGCTGGGCGGGCGCCTGCTGTTCGACGAGAAGCTCACGCCGCGGCGCATGGCCGGCGTGCTACTGATCGCCAGCGGCGTGATCCTGGTGGGGCTGGGATGAAACCGAGCTGGCGCTACTACGTGACCGGCTTCCTGGTGCTGATGGCCTTCGACACACTTTCGCAACTGTGCTTCAAGCTGGCTGCGCTGCACGCCGCCCCCTTCGCCGCCGATGGCCCCTGGCTGCTGCGCGTGGCACGCGAGCCCTGGGTGTACGGCGCCATCGCCGGCTATCTGGGCGCGTTCGTGACCTACATGGGCCTGCTCAGGCACGCACCCGTGGGGCCGGTGTTCGCCGCCTCGCATCTGAATGTGGTCAGCGTGCTGCTGGTTTCGGCATGGTTGCTGCACGAACGGCTGAGCCTGCCGCAATCGGTCGGCGCGGTGCTGATCGTGTTCGGCATCCTGGTGCTGGCGCGCACCGAGCGGGGCAATGACGCTGCTGCGCGCTGAGCTGTCGCCTACCGGGGGGCTGCCGGCGCGCTGACGCGATTTCGCGCCGCCCTGGCACCATGACAGCGCCGCGCAGGCGTCAGCCTGGCTGGGGGCCGACTGGGCGCTGCGGACCCTGGCGCCGCAGCAGCGCCGTGTCGTGCTGCCCGCCTGCACCCGTCCGCTGGTCGCCGCGGCGATACTGCGCGCCGGGTTGACTCCGCGCCTGTGCGACACCCGCCCGGGGCATTTCGATTTCGATCCCGGGCAACTGGCCGACTGCTGCGATGCCGACACGCTGGCTATCGTCAGCACGCACCTGGCCGGCCGCGTTGCCGACATGGCGCTGGCCCGGCGCCCGCCGCCAATTGCGGCGCGTTCGTGATCGAGGATGTCGCGCAAGCGTTCGGCGCGCAGGCGAGCAGCCTCGGGCTGGCCGGCGATATCGGCACGTACAGCTTTTCGGTCGGCACAGGCCTGACCCTGTACGAAGGCGGCCTGTTGCTGGCGCGCGATGCCCGCGTGCGCGACGCGTTGGACGATGCCGAACGCAGCTTGCGGCGACACGCGCCGCTGCTGGAACTGCGCCGCTGTGCCGAGCTGTTGGGTATGCTGTCGGGCCATGCCGCGCTGTATCGGCTGGCTGCGCCCGCAGGCAATGACGCGGGTGCTGGCCGCGCAGCACGCGGCACTGGACTGAGCCGGCGACGCCCCGCCCGTGTGGCCGCGACAAGGGCTTTGCCTTGCCATGAGCCTGTGCTCTACACCACGTTCTTACGGGTTCGTAAGATCATGCTTTGCGCGCGGTCAGCCGCACAATGGCAAAGTATCGCCAGGAATCCAGCCTTTTTGTTGCCTCTCCGATGCCCAAACAAGTCGATTACCTACTGCCCGGCGGACGCCACGGCGTCCTGCTGATCCATGGCCTGACCGGCACGCCGGCGGAGATGCGCTTCGTGGCCAAGGGGCTGCATCGGCGCGGCTACACGGTGTACGCCATGCAACTGGCCGGACACTGCGGCAGCACCGAGGATCTGCTGGCCACCGGCTGGCGTGACTGGGCGGCCAGCGTGCGCGCGGCCGCCGACCGTCTATCTGCGCAGGTGGACCGGCTGTTCGTCGGCGGCCTGTCGATGGGCGCGCTGCTGGCGTTGAACTACGCTCTGGAGCAGCCGGACGCCGTGCACGGCCTGGCGCTGTACGGCACCACCTTCCGCTATGACGGCTGGGCCGTGCCGGCCATCGGCAAGCTCTCGTTCCTGTTGCCATGGGTGGTGCCGCTGGGCATCGGCCGCAAGCGCAGCTTCACCGAGGTGTTTCCCTACGGACTACGCGACGAGCGCATGCGCCAGCGCATCGTCGGCGCCATGTTCGGCGAGGACTCCAGCAGCGCTGGCCTGCCCGGCAATCCGTGGCCGTCGCTGGCCGAGCTGTACCGGCTGGCACGCCACGTGCGCGGGCGACTGCACCAGATCCGCACGCCCGCCCTGGTGGTGCATGCCACCGAGGACGACGTGGCCAGCCTGCGCAACGCGCGTGTCCTGCTGGACCACCTCGGCGGCGCCACCGAGCTTCTGGAGTTGCCGCAGAGCTACCACATGGTCACGCTGGACGGCGAACGCGAGCGCCTCATCGAGGGCTCGGCGGGCTTTTTCCAACGTCTGTTGCGCGCCGCACATCCGACGCACGAAGCCGCCTCCCCCTCCCTCACGTTGCGCGCCGTCGGCGCGGACTGAGCGCGCGCGGGCGCAGTGCGCCCATGCGCTCCGGTATGCTTGCGCGACCAGCCGGCAATCCGCCGGCACACGGTCAGGAGAACCGCCCCATGAGCGACCAGGTCGCCGACACCATCTTCGACATCATCGCCAAGGAAGCGAATATCGACCGCGCCAGGATCACGCTGGACTCGACGCTCAAGGACCTCGAAATCCAATCGCTGGACGCGGTGCAGATCCTGTTCGAAATCGAGGATCACTTCAAAGTCACCATGCCCGACCGCGATCCCAGCTTCGACACCGAATCGGTCAAGGGCCTGGTGGAAACGGTGCAGAAGCTGCTGGCCGCGCAGAGCGCCACGCCGCCCGCCGACAACAGTTGAGTCGCGCCATGCGCCGCGTGGTCATCACCGGGCAGGGGGCGGTGACGCCGCTGGGCCTGACCTGCACCGCAACCTGGGACGCCCTCAAGGCCGGTCGTTGCGCCATCGCGCCGCTGCAGTCGCTGCCGCGCGATGGTCTGCGCGCCGGCATCGCCGCCGAGGTGCGCGATTTCGATCCGCTGCAGCACTTCGACGAAAAGCGCCTGATCCTGCTGGACCGCGTCAGCCAATTCGCGCTGGTGGCCGCGCGCGAGGCAGTGGCGCAGGCGGGTCTCGAGTTCCGCGCCAGCGGGCTGGGCGCGCGCACCGCCTGCATCGTCGGCACCGGCACCGGCGGCGAGCTGACCCACGACGAAGCCTCGCGGCGCATGTACGCGGACAACAATCCGCGCGTGCATCCACTGACCATCGTGCGCGCGATGGCCAACGCGCCGGCTTGCCAGATCAGCATGGAGTTCGGTCTGACCGGGCCGGCCTTCGCCGTGTCCAGCGCCTGCGCGTCCAGCAACCATGCGCTGGCGCAGGCGCTGCAGATGATCCGCTGCGGCATGGCCGACGTTGCCGTGGCCGGCGGCACCGAAGCCTGCATCTCGCTGAGCGGCGTGCGCGCCTGGGAAGCCATGCGCGTGCTCGCCGACGACACTTGCCGTCCTTTCTGCAAGCAGCGCCGCGGCCTGGTGCTGAGCGAAGGTGCGGCGCTGTTCGTGCTCGAGGACTACGAGAGTGCGCGCGCGCGCGGCGCCACGATCCTGGCCGAGTTCGCCGGCGCCGGCATGAGCAGCGACGCCGGCGACATCGTGTACCCCAAGGCCGAGGGCGCCGCCGGCGCCATGCGCCTCGCGCTCGCCGACGCGGGCCTGGCCCCGGAACGCATCGGCTACATCAATGCGCATGGCACCGGCACGCCGGCCAACGATCCCACCGAGACGCAGGCCATCCGCACCGTGTTCGGCGCGCATGCCGACGCGCTCCTCGTGTCTTCGACCAAATCCATGCACGGCCACGCGCTGGGTGCGGCCGGCGCGCTCGAACTGGTGGCCACGCTCGGCGCGCTGCGCGAGGGCGTGATCCCGCCCACGGTCAATTTCCTCGATCCCGATCCCGCCTGCGACCTGGATTACGTGCCCAACACGGCGCGCCAGCAGCCGGTCGAATGCGCGCTCAGCAACTCGTTCGCTTTCGGCGGGCTCAACGCCGTGCTGGCGCTGCGGAGGATCTGAGGCGCGCCGCGTCCGCCGGAATCGCCCCATGCCCCGCACGCGCGCCATCACGAGTCGACCACAGCTGCCGCTGCGCGGCGCCAAACTGATCCTGACGCGCAGCGCAGGCACCGCGCGCGGCGAAGTGCGGCGTGTGCGCAGATTGGGCGGCACACCGCTGCTGCTGCCCGGCACGCGCATCGCGGCACCCGCTGATCCCACCGCCGCGCGCGCCGCGCTGACCGCGGCACTGCGCGTGCCCATATGTATCTTCGTCTCGCCTGCCGCGGTACGCGCCGCGGCCAAGCTGGGCGCGATCCGACCCGGCCGCCGCACGCGCGTGGTGGCGGTGGGCGCGGCCACCGCACGCGCACTGCGCCGCCACGGCGTGGCTGATGTGCAAACCCCCGTACGCGCCGACAGCGAGGGCCTGCTGGCATTGCCTGCCTTGCAACCGCCGCTGACGCGCGTGGCGCTGGTGGGCGCGCCGGGCGGGCGCGAGCTATTGCCGCAAACACTGGCGGCGCGCGGCGCACGCGTGTTGCGCGCCGAGGTGTACCGGCGCCTGCCGGCACGCCTGGACCGGCGCCATCATGTCGCCCTGGCGATGGCGCGCGCGCCGCGCTACGTGCTGCTTTCCAGCGGCGAGGCGCTGCACAACCTGCCGCGCGCGCTGCCGTTGGCGGCGCGCGCGCGGCTGCTGGATGCCACTGCCATCGCCAGCAGCGCACGTCTTGCGCGGGCCGCGCACGCGGCGGGTTTCGCGCGCGTTGAAATCGCCGCCTCGGCGCTCAGCGCCGACCTGGTGGCCGCTGCCGTGCGGGCGCACCGGGCACGGCAGCGGCGCGGACCGACGACCTGATCGGAAGCGCGCGCCGCTGCTGCTAGCATTCCGGCATGGACGATAACCCCATTCCCGCGCCATCCCGGGCGTCACGCTGGCGCAGCGTGATCCGGGCGCTGCCGTTCCTGGCCATCGTGCTGCTCATTGCCGCGCTCGGCCAGTCTTACTACGCCGAGCGCGCCGCGCGGCACGCCTTGCTGCTGGCAAGCCAACAAGGCGAGCGCGTCGCCGCGTTGCAGGATGCGCTAGGCAACTTGCAGCAGGAACGCGGCAGCCTCAGCCAGCGTCTCGACGACGCCGCTGCAGTCAACCGCGCGCTGCGCGAGGAACTGCTGGGCTTGCGCGAACGCACGCGCACGCTGGAGGACGCGCTGGCCGCGCTCAGCGAATCCCGCAACGGCGGCACCCAGGCGCTGCGGCTGGACGAAGCCGAGTTCCTGCTGCGCATGGCCGCGGAGCGCTACCGGCTGTTCCACGACGCAGCCGGCGCGCTGGACGCCACGCACCTGGCCGCGCAGGCGCTGGCCGGCGTCGACGCGCCGGTGTACGCGCCGTTGCGCGGCGACGTCACCGCCGCCGCGACCGCACTGCAGCAGCTGCGCCCGGCCGACCGCCAGCAGCAGTTGGACACTCTGGCCGTGCTGCGCGAGCAGGTTTGGCAGTTGCCGCTGGCCGATGCTGCGCCGGCTTCGGCCACGCAGGCCGGCGTGCTGGCCCGCATCGGCCACGCGCTGGCCGGATTGGTGCGCATCCGCCGCACCGCGCAGGCGCCGCTGGCCGGCGCCGGCGCTGATTTGATGCATGAATTGCTGGCGCTGGATCTGGCGCAAGCGCAGAGCGCGCTGCTGGCCTGGGACGGCACCGCCTACGCCTCGGCGCTGGCGGCTGCGCACGGCCTGTTCGACGCGCGCTTCGCCGCCGCCACACCTGCCGCGCAGCAGTTCGCCGCACAACTGGCCACGCTGCGCCCGCTACCCGCCACACCGCTGCCGCAACTGGATGCGGCGCTGACCGAGCTGCGCCGCCTGCGCGCGCTGGATGCCCTGCAGTCCACCGCGGCGCCGGTGTCCGCATCGCGGGGTGCACACCGATGAAGCTATGGCGCTGGGCGCTGTGGATGCTGCTGGCCGCGCTGGCTGCGGCGCTGGGCTGGCATGCGCTGGCAAGCGACCCCGGATACGTGCTGTTGCGCTTCCACGGCTGGCAGTTGGAGAGCACCGTGGTGGCGCTGGCGCTGCTGATCCTGCTCGCCTGGATCGCGCTGGGGCTGGCCTGGCGCCTGCTGCGCTGGCCGTTCGGCGCCATGTCGCGGCGCCATCGGCGCATCAGCCGCAAGCGTTTTTCCGAGGGTCTGCTGGCGCTGATCGAAGGCCGCCACGGTGATGCCCAGCGCGCGCTGACCCGTGCCGCGCGCTTCGGCCCGCTGCGCGCTCCGGCGCTGCTAGCCGAAGCCGAGGCCGCCTATCGCCGCGGCGAGGCGACACGCGCGCTGGAGGCCCTGGACGAAGCCAGCCAGCAGGCACCGCGCGCCGCGCGCGTGCTGCGCGCGCGCGTGCTGCGTCGTGAAGGACGTGCCGAGGAAGCCCTGGCCCTGCTGGTGCCCGCCGCGGAAAGCAACCAATTGCCGCCGGCGGGTTGGGTGGAACTGGTCGAAGCCGCGCTGTTGGCGGGCCGCATCGATCGCGCGCGCAGCGCGCTGGAACCGCTGCGCGCCAGCGCTGCGCTGGGTCCGGCCGCCTACGCCGAACTGGAAGCCCGCGTGCTGGCGCGCTCGATCTCCGAGGCCAAAGGTGCCGGCGCCCTCAATGCGCTGTGGGCCGACCTGACCCGCGCGCAGCGCCAGCCTGTGGCCGTGGTGGCCGCCTACGCACGCCGTGCCGCGCAGTTTGGCGCGGGCCTGGCCGCCATGGACGAGATCGAATCCGCGCTGGCACGCAAGTGGGATCCGAGATTGCTGGACGCATGGTCCGAACTGGGCGATGCCGAAATCCTGCCGGCACGCCTGGAGCGCGCGCAGCACTGGCTCGAGGCGCATCCCAACGACGCCGCGCTGCTGACCGCCATCGGCCGTCTGCAGTTGGACGCGCACCATCCCGCCGCCGCCCGCGAGGCGCTGGAACGCGCGCTGGGCCTGTCCCCCGACGCCCGCGTCTGGGAACTGCTGGGCCTCGCCCTGCAGGCCCTGGGTCAGGATGCGGATGCCGCGCGCGCGCTGCGCAACGCCCTGCGCCTGCAGCGCAACCAGGAGGCGCTGCCGCTGACGGGTGCGCCACGCATGGACACGCGCCCGATCGCCGTCGAGGAACGCGACGAACAGGGATTGCCGCGGCTACCCGGTTGATCCGCGGCCGCACGCGACTTCAGCGCGGCGGTCCGGTCAAAACCTCGCCGAGCACGGCCAGCGCCAGCTCGATGCCGGCATCGTCCACGTCCAGATGCGTCACCGCACGCACACGGCGCGGGCCCATGGGGCACAGGCGCACACCGTGCGCCAGCGTGGCGGCGGCGAGCCGGGCCGCGTCCCAGTGCGGCGCGGTGATCTCGAAGTAGACCAGGTTGGTTTCCACTGTGGCCGCGTCGATGCGTACCCCGGGCAGTTGCGCGATGCCGTCGGCCAGGCGCCGTGCACGCGCGTGGTCCTGCGCCAGCAGCGGCAGGTGCTGATCGAGCGCGAAGCTGCAGGCGGCGGCGATGATGCCGCTCTGGCGCATGGCGCCGCCGATGCGCAACTGCCAGCGCCGCGCATCGCGCACGAAGGTCCGCGTGCCGGCCAGCAGCGCGCCGCCGGGCGCGCCCAAGCCCTTGCTGAAATCGATCCACACCGAGTCGTAGCCTTGCGCGAAATCGGCCGCGGACACGCCGCTGGCCACAACCGCGTTGAACAGGCGGGCGCCGTCCATGTGTGTCGCCAGATTCGCCGCATGCGCGGCTTCCGCCACCGCGCGCAGTTCATGCAGCGGCCAGATGGCGCCGCCGCCGAGGTTGGTGGTGTGCTCCACGCTGACCAGCCGCTGCAGCGGCGCCTGCAGGTTGTCGGCGCGCAGTTGCGCGCGCAGTTGCGTGGCGCTGAACATGCCGCGCGTCCCCGCGATCGGCTCCAGCATCACCCCGGCCAGCGCGGCGGCGCCGCCGGCCTCGAAACCGACGATGTGCGCGCCGGCCTCGCACAGCACCGCCTCGCCGGGCCGGCAGTGCACGGCCAGCGCGATCTCGTTGCACATGGTGCCGGAGGGCAGGTACAGCGCCGCCTCTTTGCCCAGCAGTGCCGCGCCACGCGCCTCCAGCGCGTTGACGGAGGGGTCTTCGCCGGCGCGCTCGTCGCCGACCTCGGCGGCGGCCATCACCGCGCGCATGGCGGCGCTGGGCCTGGTCTTGGTATCGCTGAACAGGTCGACGCGGATGGCGGACATGGGGGGCTCCAGGCAAAACGCGATTGTGCGCGGTGCGTAGCGGCGCGGCCAGAGCGGCGACGGCGCAACGTGCGGGTTCCGGCATTTCCGCTACGCTGCCGCCATGCGCGTGCCGCCTGCCCTGCTGCTGTGCCTGCTGCCGGCGCTGCCGGCGGCGGCCACCGAGGTGTACCGCTGCGTCGGCGCCCATGGCCGATTGGCGTTCCAGGACACACCCTGCCCGCGCGGCAGCGTGCAGAAAATCCTCGACCTGCCGACGCCTGGCCCGACGCAGCCCGCGCCGCCGCTGCCGGCGACGCCGCGCACGGCCCCGCCGCCCGCCGCATCGCCGCCGTCCGCGCCCAGCCTGCCGCTGCCGGCGCTGTATCGCTGCGTCAACGCCACCAACGGCAAGCCCTACCTCAGCACGGTTGGCGATCCGCAGCCCTACCTGGCGCCGCTGGGTGTGCTGGGCGTGCCGCAACTGCCGCTGGCGCGCGCCTATGGACCGGGCGGCATCGGCGTGTCGGCACCCGGTGCGGGGCCGCCCGCCAATGTGGCATCGCCGGTTGCCGGCTACTACACCTGGGTGCAGGACCGCTGTCTGCCGCTGCCGCGCGGCGCAGTGTGCGCCAACCTGCGCCGGCGTCTGGATACGCTGCAGTCGCGCATCAGCCAGACCTTCCAGTTCGACCGGCCGCCGCTGCAGGCCGAGGCACGCACGCTGCGCGCGCAGTTGCAGAACTGCCGCTGAGCCGCCGCCGGCGCGCAGCGTGATCGCACGTCGGCGAGCCCCGGCTGCGCGCTCAGCGCGCCGGCGGCAAGCCGGCGATGGGCCATGGATGCACCGCACCGTCGCGGGTGTCGATGCGCACGACGCGGTCGGCCTCGGTGTCGGCCACCAGCAGGTCGTGTGCGTCCAGCACCGCCAGGCCACCCGGCTGCCGCAGTCCGGTGGCCAGCGTGCGCACCTGCATCGTGGAGCGGTCGAGCACGCGCACGGCGTTGTTGAAGGTGTCGGCGATGTACAGCCTGCCGTCCAGCCAGGCCAGACCCTGATCGTGCTGCAGCAGCGCGCGGTCGGCCGGACCGTTGCGCAGGCCGAAGTCGAACAGACCCTTGCCGACCAGCGTGCGCACGTCGCCGGACTTCAGGTCGATGGCGCGCACGGCGGACGCCTCGGGATCGGCCACGTACAGCGTGCCGTCGTGATGCGCGAGGCCGCTGCTCTGCGCGAAGCTGGCCGTGCCGCGCGGACCGTCGTCGATGCCTTCCAGGCCGTTGCCGGCGTAAGGGCCGATCCGGTCCGTGGCCAGGTTCATCACCCACACCTGGTGATCGCCGGCCATGGCGATGAACAGCGTATCGCCGACCGCCTCCAGGCCCCAGGGCGAGTTCAACCCGACGCTGCGCGCCGGCCGCATGCCGCCACCGCCGAACACGCGCCGGCCGTCTCCGGCCACGGTGCTGACCGCGCCGCTGGCCAGGTCCACCCTGCGGATCAGTGAATTGCCGGTGTCGGCCACGTACAACGCGGGGCCGACGAAGGCCAGCCCTTCCGGCCCCCGGAACCGCGCCGCGCCGGCAGCACCGTCGCGCGCGCCGGCCACACCGCCGCCGATCACACGCAGCAGCTTGCCGGCGCGATCGAGCAGGATCACGCGGTTATGGCCGGTGTCGCTGACGGCAACGTAGCGCGCATCCACCGCTACCTTGCCCGGCTGCAGCAGGCCGTTGGGATCGATCACCAGCGGCTGCAACGGCAGCGGAGTCGTGACCAGCGCGTGCGCCTGTCCGGCGCGTGACAGTGTGACCAGCACCGTGCGCCGGATCGAGTCGTAATGGCCCTCGCCGATGAAGCTCTGCACGACATTGCCGTGCGGCCCCAGCAGCACCAGCGTGGGCCAGGCCTCGACGCCGTAGTGGTTCCACAGCGTCATGCCGGTGTCGATGAGGATGGGATGGGTGATGGCGTAGCGCCGGATAAATCCGCGGATGTTGGCGCTGTCGCGCGAAGCGGTGAACTTGGGCGAATCGACGCCGATGATCAGCAGCCGCGTACCGAACTCATGCTGCAGCTTGGCCATCTCCGGCAGCATGTGGACGCAGTTGATGCAGCCCGGCGTGAAGAAATCCAGCAGCACCACGCGGCCCTGCAGATCGGCGGGCGTCAGCGGACGGCTGACGTTGAACCAGGGCGCGCCCGCCGGCAGCGGCACGCTCGCGGCGCGCGCGGCACAGGCGGCCAGCGGGATCAGCAGCAACGCCAGCAGCGGTGCGCGCAGCAGTCGGAATGAGAACGGCATGGCAACCTCGCAAGGATTCATCGGTGCCGCGAACGGATGCGGCGGACCTTGGTCGCGCCGACACCGCGCATCCTTACACCGCAGCCCGTGCTGCATTGCAGGAGTCCGCTCGTCATCGCGAGGTGAAGAAGCCCGCGACGCGGCGGCGCCTCTGGCCCCCGGCCCGGCGCCGCGCACCGACCACGATGACGCTGCAAGGGGCAGGGGTGCGCCACATTCTTTTTGCTGTCATCCCCGCGAAAGCGGGGATCCAGCGGCGCTTGCGGGGCGCCCGTCTGGATCCCGGCTCGGCGCTACGCGCCGTCCGGGATGACGTACCAGCTCGGCCCTGCGGGCCGTCCGAGATGACGTACCGGCTCGGCCCTGCGGGCCGTCCGGGATGACGTCAGCAGAGGGTGCGCGCCGTTCGGGCTGGCATCAAATGTTGGGTGGCCGGCCGGTATCGCATCGAGGGGGAGATGGCCGGCCGCGAGCGGCGCGACCGGATGCGTCCATGTTGCATGTCCCATCTCCCGGGTTCCGGCGATTTTCTGACCAATCCGGTCGACAGGCTTGTGCCAGCGCGCCGCGAGCGGCCTCGTCAACGCGTCATCCCAAGACTTGTCCACAGGCGCTGTGGATGAACGCGCTCACGGATCCTGGCGGCGGATCAGCGAACCGAAGCTGAGGTAGAGCGTGGTGCGGCCGCCGCTGGCGTGGCCGACGCCGAAAAAGATCGGCCCCAGCGGCGATTTCAGCGCGATGAAGGCGCTGCCGGCGTAGATCAGCTGGCTGAAGTTGATCTGGCTGCGCGTGTTCCAGACGTTGCCGGCCTCCAAGCTGCCGCCCAGATAGAACGGAAAGCCGACGATGCGCTCGCCGCTGCCGGTGAGATCGCGGTAAACCACCAGGCGGCCGTAGGCCAACTGGTCGCCGACCAGCGCGCGTTCGGTCAGGCCGGACAGATCCAGAAACCCGCCCAACACGCCGCTGGCCTGCAGCACCTGGCCGCTGCCCCACTGGCTCTGGCCGCGCAATCCGGTCAGCACGGTGTCGCGGCCGCCGTGCCACAGCACTTGGTCGTAGGCCACGCGCGCCACGTCGCTGTCGGCGTTGCCGCCCAGCGCGCTCCGGTAGGCGGTGTAGGTGAAATCGCCGCGCCAGCCGCGGGTGGGAAAATCGGCATCGTCGAGATTGTCATGGATCACGCCGGCATAGACGTCGGCGAATGGCGTGCGGAAACTCGGATATACGGCCGGGTTGCCGATGCTGAGCGCGAAACTGTCGCGGCCGCGCTGCATGCCGGTACGCAGGCGCCAGTCTTCGCTCACATCCCAGCCCAGCTCGGCGCCGGCGCGCAGACGGCCCACGCGGTATTGCGCCAGCGTGGTGGTGGTGTCCTCCACCACC
This sequence comes from Pseudomonadota bacterium, assembly GCA_021794575.1. Lineage (GTDB taxonomy): Bacteria > Pseudomonadota > Gammaproteobacteria > Xanthomonadales > Rhodanobacteraceae > Metallibacterium. The sequence goes on from JAJYQO010000096.1 coordinate 22,620, forward strand.
GGCTGATTGAGCGCACGGTAGCCGCCATAGAGCTTGCCGTAGAACTGCGCCTGCGGGCCAAACGGCTGGTACAGCTCGCTCTCGATACCGGCCACGCGGCCCAGGCTGATGCGGTTGCGCCATTCGCGACCGAGGCTGTCGAGACCGGTGCGGTTGTACTCGATCAGCGCCTGGTAGCCGGCGTTGCCGCGGAAGTCGTCGCTGAGACTGAGACCCACGCGCAGGAAATTCGGCCCCCAGCTCTTGTCGACCGGGGTGACCACCAGTCCGGTGGCACCGTAGCGCTGCAGCAGGCGGTAGTCGATGCTTTCGTAGGTGCCCTCGCCGTAGCTGCGGTCGATCTGCGCATCCACGCGCGCGGCGCTGAACACACGGCCCACTTCGCCCTGCAGGCGATCGGCCACCAGCGGCGCGGTACGGCTGTGTACGCCCTCGACATCGACGAAATCGACCACCGGCGCCGGACCTTGCGGCAACTGGTGCCGCCCCAGCCAGGCCTGCCACTGGGCGTCGTCGACCGCGAAGCGGCGCAGCTGCGGCGCCAGCGCGGCCGCGGCGGCATACCCCATGCCGATCGCGCGATAGGCGCCGGTGAAATCGGCGCTGCCGAGATCGCCCAGCGCGGGGCGGATCAATATGTCGTCCGGGCCCAGCGTCGCCAGTTGGCGCCGCGTTTCGTGACGCATTAGCACGGTGATCATCTGGTCGGTGATGGCCAGCGGCGAGTTCAGTTCCTTGGCCGGCTTCAGCGGCGCGCTTACGTCCACCACGATCAGGCGCCGCGCACCGAGCGCGCGCGCCACGTCGATGGGAACGTTGTCGGAGATGCCGCCATCGACCAGCAGCCTGCCGTCGATGGTGACCGGCGCGAACACCGCCGGCACCGACATGCTGGCGCGGATCGCCAGCGGCAGGTCGCCACGCGCCAGCACCACGCGCCGGCCGCTGCCGATATCGGTGGCCACGGCGCGAAACGGCAAGCTGAGCCGATCGAAGTCGTCGATGCGCCACGCCGGCAGCAACCAGCGTGCCAGCAACTGCTGCAGGTTCTGGCCTTCCAGCGCACCGCGCGGCAGCTTCAGGCCGCTCCTGCCGACGCCGAATTCGATGTTGCCGATGCGGTCGAGCTGGTCGTCCTTGGCGCGCATGCCCAGCAACGCGCGCGGCGGGTTGTCGCTGAACACCTGCTGCCAGTCCACCGAATGCAGCATGGCGTCGATCTGCAGCGGACTGTAACCGGCCGCGTACAGGCCGCCGATGATGGCGCCCATGCTGGTGCCCACCACGCAGTTCACCGGCACATGCAGCTTCTGCAATTCCTCCAGCACGCCGATGTGCGCGATGCCGCGCGCGCCACCGCCGCCCAGCACCAGCGCGGTGCCGCCGGCGCAGGGCGTTGTGTCCTGCTTCGGCGCGGCTGCCTTTGGCGTGGGCACGCGGGCGCACACCGGCGCGGCCAGCATCGCTAGCAGCAGGAGCAGCGCAGAGCGGGCGACATAGCGGGTCATGAGCATGCACGGGCGGCCTACCCCATTGTGCCTGCAGCGCCCGCAGGGCTGGCTGAGAATTTCCTAACGTGCCGGGCGCCTCTGAAGAAGGCGCCTCGCGCACTGCCTTCCTGGTCACGGCCGCCGCGCCGATGGCTTCCCCCGCCGCTGCCGGTGGTCTTGTCCAGCGCGACGACCGCTGGTTGCCGGCGCCACGGGGACGTTCTGCACCTTCACGCCCGACAGCCCCGTGGTACGTCCGGCATAGATCTGCCGACGCGAGATCCTCTACGGTGCTGGTCACGCGCAGCACGCGCGTGTTCGGTGGGCGGTGTCGCGCTGCTGCGCGCCCGCGTGCCGGCATCGGCCCGGGCGGCCGGCAACGCAGCTACGCCGGACTGATCGCATCGGATCCAGCACCACGCTCGCACCCGTGGTCCACGCAGGCGCATGGCGTCGCACCCCGCGCCGGCCGCGCGCACCGCAGCCCAGCGCTTAGACCGCCTGCACGTTCGGCTGTGCCAGCACCCTGCCGCCCAGCGCCGGATCACTGCGGCTGGCCGCTCCGGTTTCGACGTGGCCGGCCAGACGGTAGCGGTAGGTGCCGGCTTCGCCGCTTTCCAGCTCGATGTCGTACCAGTGGTGCTGCCGCGCGATGGGCCAGGCCAGGGTGCGCGCGGCGCCGGCATCCAGCACCACGCGCTGGCTAGCGCCGGGATGGTAGTGATCGCGCAGGCGCAACACGCAGCGCGCCGTCCCCAGATTGCGCAGCACCAGCAGCAGAGTGCCGCCGCCGGCGTGGCCAGCGTGCACATGCAGGCGCGGCGCGCGCGCCAGATCGCCGCGCATGCTGCACTCGCGCAAAAAACCGTTGGCGCCATGCACGCGCAACTGTGCCCCATCCGCAGACGCCGGCGGCCACAGATCCTCGAGGTTGCGCCCGCCTTCGAGCGTGTAACTGCGCGCATCCTGGTCATCCGCACCCCATGCGCTCAGCACCACGGCGGCGCTGCCGCGGTTGTCCATGTACACGCGCAAACCGCGCTGCGGCAGCCACTGGATGTCGACCGCGAGTGCGTAGGGCAGCGCGCAGGCCGGGCGCCAGCCGGCCTCCTGCACCGGCAAGCGCTGCTGCCGCGGCACTGACGGCTCCGGCAAGTTGCGTGTGGCATCGGCCAGATCGACCTCGCTGCGCGTGTCGGGCAGGCGCGGCCAGTGCGTATCGGCGCCGTCGAGATCGAGGGTGCTGGTGAGATCGCCGCATACGGCACGGCGCCACGCGCTGATGTTGGGCTCGTACACGCCGAAGCGCGCCTCCAGCAGGCGGATCACTGAGGTATGGTCGAACAGTTGCGAGTTGACGCGCCCGCCCGCACTCCACGGCGAGATCACCAGCATCGGCACGCGCGGGCCCAGCCCCACCGGCACGCCGTGGTAGCTCTCGCCGGCCACATCGGCAGTGCTGATGCCCTGCGCGGCCTCCAGCGCCGGCACCGGCGCCGGGACGTGATCGAAGAAACCGTCGTTCTCGTCGTAGTTGAGCAGGAATACCGTCTTCGACCAGCGCTCCGGGTGGGCGGCCAGCGCCGCCAGCAGGCGCGCAATCAGCGACGCGCCATAGGCCGGGGCGGCGCGCGGATGTTCGCTCATGATGTAGGGCGCGACGATCCAGGACACCGCGGGCAGCGTGCCGCTGCGCACGTCGCGCGCGAACTCGGCCACCAGGTATTCGCCGCGCGAAGCCTCGGCATTGGCGGCGGTGGAACCCGGCGCCCAGGCACGACCACGCCGGTACAGCGGATGGTCCGGCGACAGGCCGCGGAAAGCACGGAAGTACTGCAGGGTGTTGTCGCCGAAATTGTCGTACTCCTGGTACACCTTCCAGGACACGCCGGCATCCTGCAGGCGCTGCGCATAGGTCATCCAGCCGAAGCCCTTGAAACCGGCGCGGTCGCGCGCGGCGTCGGCGCTCCAGTTGCCATCGTCAATGTTGGCGATGACCTGCCCGCCGTCATCCCCTACGCCCAGGCCGCTGCTGCCGCTGAACAGGTACATGCGGTTGGGGCCGGTGGGCCCGAACAGCGAGGCGTGGTAGCCATCGCAGATGGTGAAGGCATCGGCCAGCGCGTAGTGGAACGGCAGATCGGCGCGCTGGAAGTAACCCATGGTCGCCGGCGTTTTTTCTTTCACCCAGCCGTCCCAGTTCTGCCACGGCCGCTGCGCTCCTTTCCAGTCGTGGTTGAGGTCGTGCATGGTCTGCGCGCAGGTGTCGCGCACGTCGAGATGGAACGGCAACACATGGCCGCCGCCGGGGCTGGGCTGATACCACACCGGGCGGCCACCCGGCAGGCGCAGTGCACGCGGATCGCCGAAGCCGCGCACCCCGCGCAGGGTGCCGTAGTAGTGATCGAACGAGCGGTTTTCCTGCATCAGGATCACCACGTGCTCGATATCGCGCAGCGTGCCGGTAACGCGCGCTGGCGCGGTGGCCAGCGCGCGCCGGATCACCGGCGGCAACAGGCTGGCGCCCGCCAGCGCGGCAGCCAGCCCGGCGCTGCCGCGCAGGAACGCACGGCGTTGTTGATCGGTCATGCACGGCTCCCGAGCAGAATCGCGCGCAGCCTGCATTGCACGCGTGTTGGCTTGATGACGGAGCAGGCCTGGCAACACGTGCCGCTGGCACATCCCTGTGCACGTCGCGGCAACCGTGCCGGATCAGAAGTTGGTGCTGACGGTAAAGATGGTGGTGCGCGGCGGTGCGATCCAGTAATAGCCGACGCTGGGCGAACTGGAGCCGTAGTCCACCGTGCCCAGATAGCGCTTGTTGAGCAGGTTGGTCACGGTCAGACCCAGGTCGACCGACTTGATCTGCTGCTGCGGACCGAAATCGATGTGGTAACCCACGTAGGCATCGGCGCTGACATAGGACGGCAGCTTCTCGTTGTTGTCGATGGTGCCGTAGCGGTCGCCCACGTATTTGGCCGCGAGGCCGGCACGGAAGCCGCGGTCGTGGTAGTTGGCCGCCAGCGCCAGCATGCGTCCGGGCTGGCCGACCACCTTGTTGCCGGCGACGATGCCGTTGACGTTGCCGATGTAAGTCGAGTCGTTGTAGGTAGCCGATGCGTAGAGGTCCAGCGCGGGCGAGGCATGCCACATGGCGATGGCCTCGACGCCCTTCGAGGTCACGCCGCCGACGTTGAGATAACTGCCCGAAGTGCCGATGGTGTAGTTGATCTGGGTCAGGCCACTGCTGGCCGGCGTCAGAAACACGATCTGGTTGGCGAACCGGACGTGGTACAGAGCCACGCTGGCCTGCAGGTCGCGGGTGTCGTAGCGCCAGCCGGCATCGATGTTGACCGAGGACTCGGGCTGCACATGGCTGATGTCGCTGCCTACCGCGGCCGCCTGGATGACGCCATCGGGTACGGCCGCGAAGTTCTTGGTGATACCGGCATAGAGTTGATTGGATCGATCGAGGTGCCACACCGCGCCCAGTGATGGCAGGAGGCTGGAATCGCTGTTGAGCGATGCGAACCGCGTGCCACTGGTAATCAAGTTGTTGCCGGTCAGGCTGACCAGATACTTGCTGACACCTGCGCTCAGTTCCACCGGGCCCAGATGCACCACGTCCTGCGCGTACAGCTTGCGCGTGTCGGTCTGCAACTGCTGGTAGAACTGCATGTAGTAAGGCGGGCGCGTGTAGTTCCACCAGTAGCGCGGGTCGATCACCGCATACCACACGCGGCCATTGAAGCGGTTGAGGTTTTCGAACCAGAGGCCGGCCTGCACATGGTTGATGCCGAGATCCCAGGCGCCCTTGGCGATGAATCCATAGCGCTGGTTCTTGTATAGGCTCTGGCGAAAGCTGCTGGCCGGGATCGAGCCGGCCGGATAGCAACTGGCGTCGAACGGATTGGCGCACCCGATCGGCACCGGAATCGGCTGCCCGCCCGGTGTCTGGAAGAAGTCGTAGCCGAAGGCCGCGCCCGGCGCCGGCCGGTTGGGCGTGATCTGGCCGTTGGCACCCGCTGCGTACAACTGGTACGGCGGCAGCCAGCCGCCGGAGCCTTCCATGAAGGCGTAGTACGGGTAGAACTCGTAGCGGCTGTTGTCATTGGGCTGGTAGTCGAAGCGCACCCCGGCGAGCGCATTCTTGCGCACCGTGTTCCAGGGCTCGACGAAGTTCTGGTCGATATAGGGTTGTCCGGTCCAATACCAGTCCAGGCGATCCCAGTTGGGATCCTGGGCGAACTGCGCCACGGTGATGCTGTTGTAGTTGTTCTCGTAGGCATCATCCCAAGACAGGCGCGCGGTCATGGTCAACGCGTCGCTGAGGTAGGTGATCGACTTGGCGTCCATGTGCAGACGGCTGCTGTGGCCGTTGGTGCCATCGCCGATCCAGCGCTTGTTGTAGGTGTCGGAAAAACTGATATAGGCATAGGTGCTGCCGTCGAAAATGCCGCCGCTGTCGTAGCGCACGAATTCTTTCTGCGCCTGCCACGAGCCGGTGGCGTAATCGATGCGCACGTTGCGGGTATTGGACGGATCGATCGACTCGTAGTTGAGTGTGCCGCCCAGCGCTTGCGCCGAGGGCGATGAGATATCCGAGGTGCCCTGCGAAATGGTCACCGTGCGCAGGTTCTCCGGGTCGAGGAAGCGGTTGGGCTTGGCGCCGCCACCGTAGCTGGTGGCGCCGTTGGGCAGGCCATCGACGGTGAAGCCCAACTGGTCCTGGGTGAAGCCACGCATGGTGATGCCCATCGACCAGTCGTCGCTGTCGAACACGCCGCCGGGAGTGACGTTGACGCCGGGCAGCAGGTTGACCGCGTCGACCACGCTGGTCAGCGGCGCCGCGAACTTCAGCAGCACCGGCGGCAGTTCGTTGTTGGTGAAGGCTACCGGCTGGCCGGTGACGGTGACCGCCTGCAGCGTCGTGGTTTTGGACGATTTCGACGCCGCAGCGGCGGCATCGGTAGCCACGGTCGCGGCTTCGAGCGCGGTGCTCTTGGTGGCCGAATCCTTCGCGGCGGCGGCGCCCTTGACGGCTGCGGCGGCGAAGGCCTGCGCGGCCGGCACCGACAGCGCCAACAGCATCAGATACGACAGTGGTTTCACGCGCAACATCGGGGCCCCTCGTAATAGGTGTATGGAGCCCGCGATGCTGGCGCCCGAAAGCGTCAGGTCGTTGTCGGTTATGTGTTGGTTATGTGAATCCTCCGTAAGAACATCGGCCGCGCGTAGCAAGCACCTGGATCGCAAGCCGACATTGCCGAAACACCGACGGCAGCCGCGCTGCTGCTGGCCACCGCAGCACGCGGCGCGGGGAACGTCTTACGATTCGCCGGCAGGGCGTCATCACACGGCCATCCACTCGTGTTGCCCTATTCAATCAATACCGGATCGATCAGGCCTGCATACGATGATGGAAAAACCTCTTGCCGCTCTCGTCTGCACGGCGTTGTGTCTGGCCGTCGCCTTGCCCGTCAGCGCGCGGAGCGCGCTGGCCTACGCCGGCAACGGCGCGGCAAGTCGTGTCGATGCCGCGGCGCCGCCCGCGGTGGCGCGATTCGAGGTGCCAGCCGCCGCCGAGCCACGCCTCACGCCGGCGCGGAAATTGGCGCTGCTGCGCGAACACATCCGCTACGTGTTCGTGATCTACCAGGAGAACCGCAGCTTCGATTCGTACTTCGGCACCTGGCCGGGCGCCGACGGAATCTACTCGCAGCCGCCGGCGCGCACGTCGGGTTTCGTGCAGCCGCTGCAGCTGCCGGACGGACGCTGGACCAAGATCTCGCCGTTCCGTATCGGCCCTGCCGAGTACGCCGCCGATACCGACGACATCGACCACTCGCATCCGCTGATGCTGCGCAAGATGCACGTGGTCGCCGGCGTGCCGCGCATGGACCGCTTCGCCCTGACCGAGGAACGCAAGTATTCGCCCAGCGGGCGGCCCAGCCTGGAAGCGCTGCAGTTCGGCGAGCTGGCCATGGCGCACGAGGATTGCGACACGGTGCCGATCCTGTGGAACTACGCCGACCGCTTCGCGCTGTTCGATCACGTCTTCCAGACCATCGCCGGCCCCTCGACACCGGGCAACCTCAGCATCATCGCCGCGCAGACCGGCGTGACGCAGTGGGCGCGGCATCCCGATGAGGCCTTCGAGGGCGACGGCGCCAAGGGACCGGGCGTGCCGGTGGTCAACGATTCCAACCCGTTCTGGGGCTCGCCCTACGACCCCACGCCACCCGCGCTGCGCATGCCCTACAACCCGCACGACTACGCCAAGACCTCGAAAAACCGCGCCGACGTGCAGGACAATCTCACTTTCGCCAGCCTGCCGCTGACCCTGCAGGGCGGCAGCCTGCCGGCAGTCGCGCGCCAGGACCGGCGGCCTGCCGGAGATCTGCGCGACCTGCATGCCGACATCACCGCGATCGGCCGGCGCGGCCAGCGCACAGTGGACTGGCGCTGGTACCAGGAGGGCTACGGCGCGCCGACGCCGGTGGGCGCCGATCCCGAGGACGCCGAGGGCCGGCACGCTTCGTATGTCACCCACCACAACGGCCCGCAGTACTTCGGCTACATCGCCAACAATCCGGCGCTGCGTGCGCATCTGGCCGACCTGTCGCGGTTCTTCGCCGACGTACACAACGGACGCCTGCCGGCCGCGGGCGGCGTGTTCTACATCAAGGGCGGCTATCGCAACGGCTTCGGACTGAAACCCGCCAATCCCGATCCGCGCGTGCAGGCGCGCTTTCTGGGCGATGACGATCACCCGCAGTATTCCGACGCGCAGATCAGCGAGATCCTGGTCGCGCGCGCCATCAACGCCATCGCCGCCAGTCCGTACTGGAAGCACAGCGCGATCATCGTCACCTGGGACGACAGCGAGGGCGACTACGACCACGTGCCGCCGCCGCAGCGCGCGCGCGGCCCGGACGGCAAGTGGCTGGGCAACGGCCCGCGCGTACCGCTGCTGCTGATCTCGCCGTATGCGCGCGTGCACGCGGTGGTGCACGCAGCGGGCAACACCGCATCGGTGGTGAAGTTCGTCGACCGCGTGTTCGACCTGCCGCCGCTGGCCACGCTGCCCGACGAACTCGAGGGCCGCAAGCTGGGCGAGCTGCGTTTCCACCTGCGCGACCTCGGCCCCGAGGACGCGCTGACGCCGGATGTCACCGACCTGCTGGGTGCGTTCGACGACGCGCGCCTGGCCGGCAAGGCGGCGCCGCTGCCGGCGTCCTATGCAGAGGTGCCGCGGGCGTGGACCGAGCAATTGCCCGGCGCGCTGGGGCTGGACTGCAAGGCTATCGGCATCACGCCCGTGGACCGGCAACTCGGCATCCGCACGCCGCTGCCGCCGTGGTTCAACCCGCGGCCCAAGACCACGCCGACTCCGGCCAAAGCCGAACCCGCCGCGGCACGCTGATCGCGGCACCGCGCGCGCCTGCCGGATGTGGGCGCAACGCCGCGCACCGCCCGGTCAGAAGCCGTAGTGCAGGAATCCGCCGTCCACCGGCAGCACCGCGCCGGTGATGTAGCCGGCCGCCGGCAGGCACAGGAAGGCCACCGCCGCGGCCACTTCGTGCGGCTCGCCGATGCGCTGCATGGGCGTGCGCGCCAGCACCTCCTCGAGATACTCGGGCTGTGCCAGCGCCTCGGCCGTGCGCCGCGTACGGATGTACCAGGGCGCCACCGCGTTGACGCGGATGCCGTCCTCGGCCCACTCGCAGGCCAGGTTGCGGGTCAGTTGGTGCAGGCCGGCCTTGCTCATGCCGTAGGGCGCGCCGCTGCGCACGTGGGTGATAGCGGAGACCGAGCCGACATTGACGATTGCGCCGGCACCGTGCGCGGCCAGATGCGGATGCGCCAGCTGGCTGAGATGGAAGGCGCTCAGCAGGTTGGTGCGCAGCAGCGCCTCGACCTCCTCGAGTGCGTAGTCCAGGGCCGCACGCGTGACGTTGCCGCCGAGATTGTTGACCAGGATCGATGGCGCCGCATCCAGATCGGCGATCCAGTCGAACAGCTCGAGGCGCGCCTCGACTTCGCCGAGATCGGCGGCGAACACCTGCGCGGCGCAGTCGGGAAAGTCGTCCAGCAGCTCTGTGCGCACGGCGTCCAGCGCGTCGGCGTCGCGCGCCGCCAGCAGCAGTTGCGCGCCCAGCGCGGCCAGTTCGCGCGCGCAGGCCAGGCCGATGCCGCGACTGCCGCCGGTGACCAGCGCCACGCGGCCATCGAGCCGCCAGCGCGCGGTGATCTCGCTCATGCCTACCTCCCGCGCGCAGTGTAGCGGCCGCTTGTGGTGGCCCGGTAACACGCGCGAGACTGCGCGCCTGCACACCGGCCGGAGCGCGTCCATGTCCCGCATCGCCCGCCTGTCATACCCTGTCGCCGCCGCCGCGCTGCTGGCCGCCTGCGGCAGTCACACCGGCGGCTCCGCCGGCGCCGCGCAGGCTGCCGCGCCGGCAGCAGCGGCCACGCGCATCGCCACGCCCTTCGACCCGCTGCTGCAAGACGAACAGCGCGCGCGCAACGTGCAGAACATCGTCAACCGGCAGGCGGCGCGGCAGCGCAAGGCCATCGATCAGCAATCGCAGTGAAGACAGCAGGCCGACCGTGGCGGGCGCGGGCGGCGGCTGGATCCCGGCTCGGCGCTACGCGCC
>JAJYQO010000096.1:32869-38160 GCA_021794575.1 Pseudomonadota bacterium
TCCGGGATAAGGACGCCGACGAACGGTGGCGCCGCGCGACATGCCGCGCCCGGCGCACGCGGCAGCGGGCGCGTGACGGTGCGAGCGCCGAGTCCCGAGGCTGCGGCCGCCGCTCACTGCCCGCAGAAACAGTAGGCGTAGACGTTGACCTTGCCCGGCCGGGCGCTCTGCAGCAGTTGCAGCGGGCCGGCGGCGCGCGGCGCGAACGCGGCCAGCCAGCGCGGCACGGTAATGCCGTGGTCCAGCGCGATCGAAGCCAGGGCACTGTCGCCGAGGCTCATCAGGAAACGGTCGAACGGCTTGATGCGCGGCTCGACGTAACGCACCTGGTAATCCTTGCCGAGCCTGGCATCCTGTGCGGCCAGGGCAATGGCGGTGTCGATGCCGCCGAGCTTGTCGACCAGGCCGCGCTCGTAGGCCTGGCGTCCGGTCCACACGCGGCCCTGGGCAATGGCGTTGATCGCATCGAAGCTCTTGCCGCGCGCCTTGGCCACGCCACCGACGAAATCGAGGTAGCCCTTGTCGATGATCTGCTGGATGGCGGCGCCCACCTGCGGGTCCAACGGCCGCGTCATGTCGAAGGCGCCGGCCCAGGGCGTCGTGGTCACGCCGCCGGTGTGGATACCGACTTTGGCCAGCGTCTGCGGGATGTTGAAGTACAGCCCGAAGATGCCGATCGAGCCGGTGATGGTGTCGGGCTCGGCGACGATCTGGTTGGCGTCCATCGAAATCCAGTAGCCACCGCTGGCGGCGACGTTGCCCATCGAGGCCACCACCGGCTTGCCGGCCGCACGCGTCAGTTGCACCTCGCGGCGGATCAGCTCGGCCGGATACACCGCACCGCCCGGCGAGTTGACGCGCAGCACGATGGCCTTTACGTCCTTGTCCTCGCGCGCTTGGCGGATCAGACGCGCGGTTTCCGCGCCGCCGATGGTGCCCGGTTTTTGCGGGCCACTGATGATGTCGCCCTCGGCCACGACCACGGCGATCTCCGGGCGATTGTCATCGATGCGCCGCTCGCGCTGCACGCGCGCCAGGTAGTCGCCGAAGCTCACCGCGCGGAAACCGTGGCCGTCCTGGCCCGGTGCGGCGTAGGCGCGCAGTTCATGGATCAGTTGCGCGCGCGTCGCCAGGGCGTCGACGAAATGTTCGTCGAGGGCCAGTTTGGCCAGGTCGCCGCCAGCAGCAGCCACCCCCGCCGGCAGGTTGTCCACGTCGCTCTTCACCTGCGCCGGGCTCAGCTTGCGCGCCTTGGCCACGGCGTCCAGCCACTGGTTCCACAAGCCGCCCAGCCAGTACCTATCGGCCTCCTGCGCGGCGGGCGAAGGGCCGTTGAGCAGAAACGGCTCGGCGGCCGACTTGAACTGGCCGACACGGAACAGATGCACGTCCACGCCCAGCTTGTCGAGCAGATCCTTGAAATAGGGCTGGTAGCTGTCCAGGCCGGTGAACAGCACGCCACCCTGCGGGTCGAGCAGCACGCGATTGGCGTGCATGGCGAGGTAGTACTGGCCCTGGTCGTAACCGCTGGCCCAGGCGATCACCGGCTTGCCGCTGGCCCGGAACTGCTCGATGGCATGGCCGAGCTGGCGCAGCGTGGCGAAGGTCCAGGTGCCGGTCTGCAGGTCGGAGGTATCCAGCAGCACCGCGCTGATGCGCGGATCGCCGGCGGCGTGTCGGAGCACGGTCAGCAGGTCGCGCAACTGCACCTGCTGCATGCGTTCGCCCGACAGTCGCGCCAGCACGCGCTGCGCCGGATCGATGCTGTACTGCTCGACGATCTGCCCGCGCGGCTCGATCACCAGCACGGTCTTGTCCTGCAGCGGCAGCGGCCTGCGCGCGGCGGCCAGAATGATGATCAGCAGCAGACCGAAGAAGATCAGGTTGAGGATGGCCTGACGGGTGATATTGATGCCGCGCCACAGCACCCTGATGAAACCGAGAAAACCGTTGCGCTGCTTGACGTCGGCCATGACGCTGCCCCGAACCGGAAAGCGCGCAGCCTAGCCCAGCGCGGTGCGGGCGTCATCCGCCATCGGTCACCAGCGATGGCGCACGCGCGCTGCGCACGAAACGCGCGAACAACAGCAGCGCGGCCATGCTCAGTCCGGCGATCAGGCCCATCCACACGCCGCGCGCACCCAGATGCTGCGCGAACCCCAGATACAGGCCCAGCGGAAAACCCACCGCCCAATAGGCGAACGCGGTGATGAACATCGGCACGCGCGCGTCCTTCAGCCCGCGCAGTGCGCCGGCCGAGGCCACCTGGATGCCGTCGGAAAACTGGAAGATGCCGGCCAGCACCAGCAGCTGCGCGGCCAGGTGAATCACCTGCGTGTTGTCGGTGTACAGCGTGGCGATGGCGTGCGGGAAGCCCAGCATCAACGCGGTGGAAAAACTCTGCGTCAGCAGGGTCAGCGCGATGCCGCTGTAGCCGGCGTAGCCTACCCCGCGCGCATCGCTGCGGCCGACGGCGAAACCCACGCGCACGGTGGTCGCCATGGCCAGACCCAGCGGCAGCATGAAAGTCACCGAGGCCACGTTCAGCGCGATCTGGTGGCCGGCCACCACGTCCGCGCCCAGGCGCCCGATGGCCAGCGCCGCGGCCACGAACAGCCCCGCCTCCATCAGCAGGCTGAAGGCCATCGGCATGCCCAGGCGCAGCAGCGCGCCCAGCGCGCGCAGGTCCGGCGGCTCCGGGCGCTGGAACAAATGCAGGCCGTCATAGATGCGCGCGCGGCGCATGTACAGCACGAATCCGCCCAGTTCGACCCACAGGATCAGCGCCGTGGCCATACCGCTGCCTTGCGCGCCCAACGCCGGCAGGCCCAGCTTGCCGTACATCAGCACGTAGTCCAACGGCACCAGCAGCACCAGTCCGAGCAGGCCGAAGTACATGGTCGGCCGCGTATGCCCCATGCCCTCGGACACGCCACGCAGCGCGAAATAGCAGGCGATCGCCGGCGCACCGAAGGACACCGCATGCAGAAACGCGGTGACCTGCGACCACAGCCGCGGGTCCACGTGCAGCGCGCGCACCACCAGCGGCGCCAGCCAGTGCACCGCGGCGAACAGCAACAGGCCCATGCTCAGCGCCAGCCACAACGCCTGGCGGAACAGCGGGCCGATTTCCGCGCGACGCCCGGCCCCGACCAACTGCGACACCGATGGCGGCAGCGCCATCATCAGCCCGATCGCGGTGACCACGGCCAGCGACCACAGGCTAACGCCCACCGCCACCGCGCCCAGCACGTCGGCCGAGTAGTGCCCGGCCAGCACGGCATCGATCGCGCCCATGCCCACCGCCGCCAGTTGTCCGGCGATCAGCGGCAGCGCCAGGCGCAGCGTAGCCATGGCCTCGTCTACGAACCGCTGCGTATCGACGCGTGTCATGCTGCCTGCCGATGATCCGCAAACCGCGCAGTGTACGTGCCTGGCGGACGCGACGAGGATGCTCGACATGCGCAGCGCACTGATCACCGGAGCCGGCGGATTTCTCGGCGGCCACGTGCGCGCCGCGCTGCAACGGCAGGGCGTGGCGCTGCGCGCGCTGGCGCATAGCGATTGCAGCCGCGCCGCGCTGGCCGCCGCCGGCATCGAGGTGATGCAGGGCGACATCAACGACGCCGCGCTGCTGGCGCGCGCACTGACTCCCGCGCCCGATGTCGTGTTTCACATCGCCGCCGATACCAGCGTGTGGCGACGCGAGCGCGCGCGGCAGTGGCGCGTCAACGTAGACGGCACGCGCGCGCTGCTCGATGCCGCCATCCGCGTTGGCGTGCGCCGCTTCGTGTACACCTCCAGCATCAGCGTCTACGGCCTGACTGCGGAGCGCATCGACGAATCCAGTCCGTACCTCGGCCGCGATGGACCGGTGCACTACGCACGCAGCAAGGCTGCAGCCGAGGCGCTGGTGCAGGCTGCCGGCGCCGCGCGACGCATCGGTATTTCGGTGCTGCAACCCAGCCACGTCCTCGGCCCCGGCGACCGCCACAACTGGTCGCGGCTGGCGCAGCTGATCGCCGCGCGACGCCTGCCCGGTGCGCCGCCCGGCAGCGGCGCCTTCGCCGACGTGCGCGAGGTCGCCGCCGCGCATGTGGCGGCTGCCCTGCATCCGGCGCCCGCACGCACCTGGGTGCTGGGCGGCAGCGCGGCGTCGTTCGGCGCGCTGATCGCGGCGCTGGCGCAGGCGCTGGACGTGCCGGCGCCGCGCCGCACACTGCCGCACGCACTGCTGTGGTTACGCGCGCTGTGCGACGAATCGCTCGCGGCCTGCAGCGGACGCGCGCCCACGCTGACCCGCGACAGCGTCGCCTTGGCCTGTCATCACCTGCGCGTCGATGACACGCGCGCCCGCAGCGAACTGGGCTACCGCCACGTGCCGCTGCAGGCCATGGTGAACAGCACTGTGGCGTGGCTGCGCCAGACCAGCCTGCTGCCGCCGATGCAATAGGAATCTTTCGCTGCCACAGGCGTTGTGCACAGCAGCGCGAACGCTGCCGTGGTGCCGCGCAGGTCGTGTCACGGATTCCATCGCGATGGCCGATGCCATGCCGCGCCACATCTGCAACGCCTTGATTCGACGATGATGTGACGCTTTGTTGAAAATCTGTTCAAGCCAAGCCGGCGCGCGCTGTGGCAAGGTGCGCGCGGGCTGCCGCAGCGGCCCATGCACAGACTTATCCACACGATTTGTGGATAAGGCACAAACTCTTTTGGAATCGAGCCTTTGCCGAGCGAATCTGCGCAGGCACGCATGAATGGAACGCAAGCCGACGCCACGCCGCGCATCGTGCGCGTGGCGCTGCCGGTTCCGCTGCGGCGGCTGTTCGACTACGCCGGTCCGGACCCCGCGCCAGCCCCCGGCGCGCGCGTGCGCGTGCCGTTCGGACACGGCCAGCGCATCGGCATCGTGGCGGCGCTGGATACCCGCAGCGCGCTGCCCCCCGAACAACTGAAACCGGTGGCGGCCGTGCTCGACGCCGCACCGCTGCTCGATGCCGAGCTGCTGGCCAGCGCGCTGTGGGCCGCCGGCTATTGGCTGGGCAGCCCGGGCGACGCGCTGCTGGGCGCGCTGCCGGTGGCGCTGCGCGGCGGCCGGCCGCTGCCTGCCGCGCGCGTCGCGGCCGTCTGGAGCTCGGCTGCAGGGGCATTGCGGATCACCTCCAATGCCGCTCAGGCCGTTCCCACTTCCAACTCGAGAACGGAAGTTCATCATCCCCGCTGCGCTGACGTCCCCGCCGGTCAAAGCGATACGACGGTAGCCGACCGGTCGCTCCCTGTCCGGAACA
>JAJYQO010000029.1 GCA_021794575.1 Pseudomonadota bacterium
CAACAGCATGGAACGCATCAAGGTGTTCATAACTCCTCCTCGCGCGCGGTCTGCGCGCGCCACTCACGCTAGCTGAACGGGCTGAATTGTGCTTGAACCGGGGCTGTCGCGCACGGGTCGCGTTCAAACACGCTTCGGAAGCGTGACGCGCTCGCGCATCGTGCAGTCGGCACCGGATTGCCGCGGGACCGACGGGCGCGGCGGCCACCCGCCAATGCGGTCAGGCGAAGCGTTCGGAAAGGCGGTCGATCAGGTACGCGCTTTCACGCCGCGCGCGCTCGGCGTAGTCGCCGAAGAACACCGCGATCTGCCGGAACTCGCGCACGAAACCTTCGCGGTCGTTGTCGGCAACCATGCGCGCGAAGTCCTGCTGCTGCTGCAGATACTCCAGCAGCAACTGGCGGCGCTCGGCATCGGCCAGCACGATGTCGGCGTACAGGCGCGGATCCTGCGCGAACATGCGCGCGGTCATTGCCATCTCCATGCGGTAGACCGGACTGGAATACTGCAGCAGATCGTCCGGCCGCAGCCCGCTGTGGCGAAGGAACGCGCCGTGCAGCAGCGTGGAGAAGTGGCGCAATCCCTGGATCTGGTTCATCACACGGTCGTGCGTGTCGGCGGCGATGGACGCCGTGCGCATGCCCCACAGCCGGCACTGCTCGATGAACCATGCACCGGCGGCGGCGTCGCGACCGTCGCAGTACAGCATCAACTGGCGTCCGAGGGTGCCGGCGTCCGGCCCATGCATGGGGTGCAGGCTGAGCACCGGCCCCGGGTGCGCATCCAGCATGCACTCCAGCACGCCGCGCTTGGTCGAGGTGAAGTCGGCCAATACCGCCTGCGCCGGCAGGTGCGGCGCCAGTCGCCGGATCACCTCAAGCGTGCCTTCGATGGGCACGCTGACGATAGCCAGATCGATGTCGGCGGCCAGTGCCTCCGCGCGCGCCCAGTCGTCGCGATCGAGCACGCGCACCTGGTGACCGCTGCGCTCGAGCATGCGCCGGTACAGCGAGCCCATGGCGCCGGCGCCGCCGACCAGCAACACGCAGCGCGAACGCCCGTCCGGGCGCGGAAAGCGGCCCCGCGACTGCCGCGCGCGCGAGCTGCTCATCACCATGCGCAGAAAATCCTCGGCCCAGTCCGGGTCGAGGTCGCGCTCGGCCGCCTCGGTGCGGAAGCGTGCGATCTTGGCGTCCTCGCGCTCGGCATCGAAGATCGGCAACTGGCGCTCGATCTTGGCGGCGATCACCTCGCCGATGATGCGATTGCGCGCCTGCAGCAGCTCCAGCAGCTGGCGGTCGATGGCATCGAGGCGCTCGCGCGCGTCGGCCAACGGGTGCGCGGCGGCGGCGCTCATGCCGGCTGCTGCGTCGCACGACGCAGCGCATGGTCGATAGCCTGGGCCGCCTCGCGGCCCTCGCGGATGGCCCAGACCACCAGCGACTGGCCGCGGCGCACATCGCCGCAGGCGTACACGCGCGGCACACAGGTGGCGTAAACGTGGCGAGCATCGGTGCCGGCCTTGGCATTGCCGCGCGCGTCGCGCTCGACACCGAAGGCATCCAGCAACGCCGCATGCGGATGCACGAAGCCCAGCGCCAGCAGCACCAGATCGGCCTCGATCTCGAAGGCGCTGTCGGCGAGTTCGTGCATGCGGCCGTCGCGCCATTCCACGCGCGCCACGCGCAATGCGCCCACGCCACGACCGTCGGTGCCGGGCAGGAACGCCTGCGTGGCCAGCGCCCAGTCGCGCGCGCAGCCTTCCTCGTGGCTGCTGCTGCTGCGCAACTTGATCGGCCAGTACGGCCATACCAGCGGCTTGTTCTCGTGCGCGGGCGGCTGCGGCAGCAACTCGATCTGGGTGACGCTGCGCGCGCCCTGGCGGTTGGCGGTGCCCACGCAGTCGCTGCCGGTGTCGCCGCCACCGATCACCACCACGCGCTTGCCGGCCGCGCTCGGGGCATCCGCCGCCGGCTCGCCGCCGTTGCGGCGGTTCTGCGGCACCAGGAAATCCATGGCGTAGTGGATGCCGGCCAGCGCGCGGCCGGGGATGGGCAGATCGCGCGGCTGCTCGGCGCCGGCGGCCAGCAGCACGGCGTCGAACGCCTCCAGCAGCGCGGCCGGCGCATGCGCACCGGCGTCCGCGCCCACTTCCACGCCGCACTCGAAGCGCACATCCTCGGCTTCCAGCTGCGCCAGACGGCGGTCGATCAGCGCCTTGTCCAGCTTGAAATCGGGGATGCCGTAGCGCAGCAGCCCGCCCGGTTTGGGCTGCCGGTCGAACACCGTCACCGCGTGGCCGGCACGCGCCAGTTGCTGCGCGGCGGCCAGTCCGGCGGGGCCGGCGCCGACGATGGCGACGCGCTGACCGCTGCGCGCCCGCGCCGGCTGCGGCGTCACCCAGCCCATCGCCCAACCCTTGTCGATGATGGCGTGCTCGATGGCCTTGATGCCGACCGGCGCCTGATGGATGCCCAGCGTGCAGGCGGCCTCGCACGGTGCCGGACACAGCCGGCCGGTGAACTCGGGGAAGTTGTTGGTGGCGTGCAGCGACTCCAGCGCCTGCTGCCAGCGGCCGTTCCACAGCAGGTCGTTGAACTCGGGGATGACGTTGTGCACCGGGCAGCCGCTGTTGCAGAACGGGATGCCGCAGTCCATGCAACGCGCCGCCTGAGTGCGCGCCGGCGCGTCCTCCAGCGCCGGCGCGAACTCGCGCCAGTGGCGCAGGCGCTCGGCTGGCGCCTCGCGCGGCTCTTCTTCGCGCGCGAACTCCAGAAATCCGGTGGTCTTGCCCATGGTCAGATCCTCAATGCGCCGCGCTGCTGGCGCGCTGCAACTGCTGTGCAGTCTCGCGGCGCGCGGCGATGTCGCCCAGCGCGCGCCGGTACTCGTGCGGAAACACCTTGACGAAACGCGTGCGCGCTGCATCCCAGTCGCGCAGGATCTCGCGCGCACGCAAGGATCCGGTCCAGCGATGATGCGCCTCCAGCAGACGTTTGAGCTGCGCCTCGTCGCCCTCGCCGCCGTGCCACAACGCACGCGGCACGGCATCGGCCTGCTCGGCCGCGGACAGCACCTTGTCCAGCGCCACCTGTGCCGTGTTGCAGCGGCGTCCGAACCGGCCATCGACATCGTAGACATACGCCACGCCGCCGCTCATGCCGGCGGCGAAGTTGCGGCCGGTGCCGCCCAACACCACTGCGGTGCCGCCGGTCATGTACTCGCAGCCGTGGTCGCCGCAACCCTCGACCACCGCGATGGCGCCGGAATTGCGTACCGCGAAGCGCTCGCCGGCGACGCCGCGGAAGAACGCCTCGCCGGCGGTGGCGCCGTACAGCACGGTGTTGCCGACGATGATGTTCTCGTGCGCCTCGCCGCGGAAGTCGATGCTGGGCCGCACCACCACGCGCCCGCCGGAGAGGCCCTTGCCGGTGTAGTCGTTGGCGTCGCCGATCAGGTACAGCGTGATGCCGGGCGCCAGGAAGGCGCCGAAGCTCTGCCCGCCACTGCCTTCCATCTGGATGTGCAGGGTGTCGTCGGGCAGTCCGGCGGCGCCGCGGCGGCGCACCAGCTCGCCGGCCAGCATGGCGCCGACGCTGCGGTGCACGTTGCGCACGTCCTGGATGAAATGCACGCGCTCGCCGCGCGCCAGCGCCGGCTCGGCACGCGCGATCAGCGTATGGTCGAGCGCGCGCGCCAGGCCATGATCCTGTGCCTCGCCGTGATGGCGTGGACCGGCGCCCGGCGCCGCCAGCAGGCGCGTCAGATCCAGCTGCGCGGCCTTGGCGTGCGCGCGCTCGGGGTGCACATCGAGCAGTTCGACCTGTCCGACCAGATCGTCGAAGCGGCGCACGCCCATCTGCGCCATCAGCGCGCGCACCTCCTCGGCCACGAAGAAGAAGTAGTTGACCACGTGCTCCGGCGCGCCCGAGAACAGCTTGCGCAGGCGCGGATCCTGGGTGGCGATGCCCACCGGGCAGGTGTTGAGGTGGCACTTGCGCATCATGATGCAGCCGGCCGCCACCAGCGGCGCGGTGGCGAAGCCGAACTCGTCGGCGCCCAGCAGCGCGGCGATCACCACGTCGCGGCCGGTGCGCAGCTGGCCGTCGACCTGCACGCGGATGCGCCCGCGCAGGCCGTTGCGCAGCAGCGTCTGCTGCGTCTCGGCCAGACCGATCTCCCAGGGCGTTCCGGCGCGCTTGATGCTGGACAGCGGCGCCGCGCCGGTGCCGCCGTCGTGGCCGGCGATCACCACGTGGTCGGCCTTGGCCTTGGCCACGCCGGCGGCGATGGTGCCCACGCCGACTTCGGAGACCAGCTTGACGCTGACCGAGGCGCGCGGGTTGACGTTCTTGAGGTCGTGGATCAGCTGCGCCAGATCCTCGATGGAGTAGATGTCGTGGTGCGGCGGCGGCGAGATCAGCCCCACGCCGGGCACCGCGTGGCGCAGGTAGCCGATGTAGTCGCTGACCTTGTTGCCGGGCAGTTGGCCACCCTCGCCCGGTTTCGCGCCCTGCGCCATCTTGATCTGGATCTGGTCGGCGCTGACCAGATAGCCGGTGGTGACGCCGAAGCGACCGGAGGCCACCTGCTTGATGCGCGAGCGCAGCGAATCACCGTCGCGCAGCGGCTGGTCGGCAGCCACGGCGTCCGCACCCAGCACGCCGGCCAGCGTATCGCCCTCGCGCAGCTTGGCGCCCTCGGACAGCTCGGCCCGGTAGCGCGCCGGATCCTCGCCGCCCTCGCCGGTGTTGCTGCGCCCGCCGATGCGGTTCATGGCCAGCGCCAGCGTGGCGTGCGCCTCGGTGGAGATCGAGCCCAGCGACATCGCGCCGGTGCTGAAGCGGCGCACGATGGCGCTGGCCGGCTCGACCTCGTCGAGCGGGATCGGCCCCTCGGCGCGCGCGCGCGGCTCCAGCAGACCGCGCAGCGTCAACAGGTGGCGCGAAGCGCCGTCGATGTGCGCGGCATACTCGCGATAAGTCTCGAAGCGGCCCGAGCGCACCGCATGCTGCAGCTTGGCCACCGCGTCGGGCGACCACAGATGCCGCTCGCCCTGCGCGCGCCAGGCGTAGTCGCCGCCCAGCAGCATGCGGTTCTCGTCGGTCTCGGCCCAGCCGGCGCGATGCAGGCGCAAGGCTTCCCCGGCGAGATCGAACAAATCCACGCCGTCGATGCCGGACGCCGTGCCGCAGAAGTACTTGTCCACCAGCGCGCGCGACAGGCCCACCGCCTCGAAGCACTGTGAGCCGCAGTAGCTCATGAAGGTGGAGATGCCCATCTTCGACATCACCTTCAGCAGGCCCTTGCCGATGGCCTTGATGTAGTTGCGCTGCGCCGCCGCCGGCGTCATCGGCTTGCCTTGCGCATCGGACAGTTCGGCCGCCAGCGACGCCACCGCGTGCAGGGCGAGGTAGGGGTGGATGGCCTCGGCGCCGTAGCCGGCCAGCGTGGCGAAGTCGTGCACCTCGCTCGCCGCGCCGGTATCCACCACCAGACCGGTCTGCGTGCGCAGGCCGCGCGCGATCAGATGCTGGTGCAACGCGGAGAGCGCCAGCAGCGCCGGAACGGCCACGCGCGCGGGGTCCTGCGCGCGGTCGGAGACGATCAGGATGTTGTGGCCGCCGCGCACGGCATCCACCGCCTCGGCGCACAGGGACGCCAGTCGCGCCTCGATGCCCTCGGCGCCCCACTCGGCCGGGTAGCAGATATCCAGCGTGTAGCTGCGGAACTTGCCGTCGCTGATGCGCGCGATCTGCTGCAGCCGCGCCATGCCCTCGAAATCGAGGATGGGCTGCGCCACTTCCAGGCGCAGCGGCGGGTTGACCTGGTTGATGTCCAGCAAGTCCGGGCGCGGCCCGACGAAGCCGGTGAGCGACATCACCAGCTGCTCGCGGATCGGGTCGATGGGCGGATTGGTGACCTGCGCGAACAACTGGCGGAAGTAGGCCGGCAGCGGCCTGGGCCGTGTGCTCAGCACCGCCAGCGGCGCGTCGTCGCCCATCGAGCCGACGGCTTCCTCACCCTGCGCGGCCATCGGCGCCAGCACGCGCCGCAGCGCCTCGGCGCTGCAACCGAAGGCGCGCAGCCGCTGCGCGAGGTCGGCGGGAGGCGGCGGCACGACCGCGCCGCCGCCGGGCGCGTCCAGCGCGTCGAGGCGGACGCGCAGATCCTCGACCCACTGCCGGTACGGGCGCGCCGCGGCGAGTTGCGCCTTCAGCTCGTCGTCGTCGACGATGCCGCCGGCCTCGGTGTCGATCAGCAGCATGCGCCCGGGCTGCAGGCGCCACTTGCGCACGATGCGGCTCTCCGGAACCGGCAGTACGCCGACCTCGGAGGCCAGGATCACGCGGTCGTCGTCGGTGAGCACGTAGCGCGCCGGGCGCAGGCCGTTGCGATCCAGCGTGGCGCCGATCTGGCGGCCGTCGGTGAAGGCGATGGCGGCTGGGCCGTCCCAGGGTTCCAGCATCGCCGCGTGGTATTCGTAGAAGGCGCGCCGGCGCGGCTCCATGCGCGCGTGCTGCTCCCAGGCCTCGGGGATCATCATCATCACCGCCTGCGCCAGCGGATAGCCGGCCATCAGCAGCAGTTCGAGCACGTTGTCGAGGCAGGCGGTGTCGGACTGCTCGGGATAGATCAGCGGCCAGAGTTTTTCCAGATCCTCGCCCAACAGCGGCGAGCGCATCGCGCCCTCGCGCGCGCGCATCCAGTTGTAGTTGCCGCGCACGGTGTTGATCTCACCGTTGTGCGCGACGAAGCGGTAAGGATGCGCCAGCGCCCACTCGGGAAAAGTGTTGGTGGAAAAGCGCTGGTGCGCCAGCGCCAGCGCCGACACGCAGCGCGCGTCCGCCAGGTCGCGGTAGTAGCGGCCTACCTGGTCGGCCAGCAGCAGGCCCTTGTAGACCACGGTGCGCGTGGACATCGAGGCCACGAAATACTCGGTGCCGTGACGCAGGCCCAGCGCGCGGATGGCGTGGCTGGCGGTCTTGCGGATCACGTACAGGCGCCGTTCCAGCGCGTCGGCCACCACCACCTGCGCGCCGCGTCCGATGAACACCTGGCGGATCACCGGTTCGCGCGCGCGCACCGTCGGCGACATCGGCATCGCATCGTCCACCGGCACGTCGCGCCAGGCCAGCACGCGCTGTCCGCAGGCGCGCACAGCGCGCTCGATCTCCTGCTCGCAGGCGGCGCGCGAGGCCGGTTCGCGCGGCAGGAACACCATGCCCACACCGTACTCGCCCGGCGGCGGCAGACGCACGCCGCGCGCGGACATGTCCTCGCGGTACAGCGCGTCCGGAATCTGGATCAGGATGCCGGCGCCGTCGCCCATCAGCGGATCGGCGCCCACCGCGCCGCGGTGATCGAGATTGCGCAGGATGTCCAATCCGTCGCACACGATGGCGTGCGACTTCTGGCCGCGCACATGGGCCACGAAGCCCACGCCGCAGGCGTCGTGCTCGCGCTCGGGGCGGTACAGACCCTCCATGTCCGGCCTGGCGACTGGATGAGACCCGGATGATTGCTGCGACATGCGTTGCTCCGCCCGCCACGATGACGCCGACGCCGCAGCGGACCTTGCGGCCGTGCCAAACGCATCGCGGTGTTCCGAGACTGCCGCGCGCGCGCGAGCTTGTCCAGTGTTGCGGTGCGTCAAGCCGGTTTCCAGACTGCATCACGACTGTGCGCGGCTTGACCGCGCGCCTGTGCCGGAGAAGGCTATATGCGGGTGGCGCCATGCGCCGCCACCCCCCGAACGACCCGCCCGCGCCGGCCGCGCCGGTGGCGGCAATTCCCACCGTGGACGGGCCTCACGCAATCCCGCGCCACCGGTGCGCGCCGCAACGGAGCCTGCCCGCCATGGCCATCACCACCCGCGACATCCGCAACATCGCCCTGGTAGGACACCCGGGCGCCGGCAAAACCACTCTGTTCGAAGCCCTGCTGCATGCCGGCGGCCTGATCCAGACGGCAGGCAGCATCGAGCGCGGCAGCACCGTCAGCGACTTCGATGCGGAGGAAATCGCACGCAAGCATTCCATCCAGAGCGCATTGGCCAGCATCGAGCGGCCCGATCTGCGCATCAACCTGATCGACACCCCCGGCTACGCCGACTTTCGCGGCCCCACGTTGGCCGCGCTGACCGCGGTGGAGACCGTGGCCATCGTGGTCAACGCCGCCGCCGGCATCGAATACGGCACGCGGCGCATGATGCACTACGCGCGCGAGCGCGGCTTGGCGCGGGTGCTGGTGGTCAACCGCATCGACGCCGAGGGCGCGGATCTTGCCGGCCTGGTCGCAGCGCTGCGCGAGGAATTCGGCAGCGAATGCCTGCCCGTCAATCTACCGGCACGCGGCCGCGCCAAGGTGCTGGATGCATTCTTCCATGCCGATGGCGAGACCGAATTCGACAGCCTGTCCGCCGCGCACGCGCGCATCCTCGACCAGGTGGTGGAGATCAACGAGCGCATGATGGGCCGCTATCTGGACGAGGGCGAACAGGCACTCGGCCCGCAGGAGCTGCACGACGCCTTCGAGCAGTGCCTGCGCGAGGGCCATCTGGTGCCGATCGTGTTCACCAGCGCGCGCAGCGGCGGCGGCGTGGCCGAATTCATCGATCTGGCGCGACGGCTGCTGCCCAATCCGGCCGAGGGCAACCCGCCGCCGTACCGCCGCCGCGGCGCCGACGGCGCGGCGATCACGGTACAGCCCGACCCTACGCGCCACGTGCTGGCCGACGTGTTCAAGATCCAGCACGACGCATTCCTGGGCAAGATCGCGGTATTCCGGGTACACCAGGGCAGCGTGCGCCGCGACGCACAGTTGTACGTGGACGACGCGCGCAAGCCGTTCAAAGTGGGCCACCTGCTGCGCCTGCGCGGCAAGGACGCCGTGGAGATCGCCGAGGCCATTCCCGGCGACATCGCCGCCGTGGCCAAGGTCGATGAGATCCATCCCGACGCGGTGCTGCACGACTCGCACGACGAGGACGGCATCACGCTGGCGCCCATCGCCATGCCGCAGCCGATGTTCGCGCTGGCCATCGAGGCGGCCAGCAAGGGCCAGGAGCAGAAATTGTCGGTGGCGCTGGCCCGGCTGGCCGAAGAAGATCCGTGCTTCCGCGTCGAGCACCACAAGGAACTCAACGAAACCGTCGTCCGCGGGCTGGGCGAGCTGCATCTGAGGGTCAGCCTGGCGCGCATGCGCGCGCGCTTCGGCGTGGAAGTGATCCAGCGCGCGCCGCGCATCGCCTACCGCGAAACCGTCAGTCGTCTCGCCGAGGGCCACTTCCGCCACAAGAAGCAGACCGGCGGTGCCGGCCAGTTCGGCGAGGTTTTCCTGCGCGTCGAACCACTGCCGCGTGGCGCCGGATTCGAGTTCGTCGATGCGGTCAAGGGCGGCACCATTCCCGGCCAGTTCATGCCCGCGGTCGAGAAAGGCGTGCGCCAGGCGCTGGCGCAGGGCGCCATCGCCGGTTACGCCATCGAGGATGTGCGCGTCACCGTGCACGACGGCAAAAGCCATCCGGTGGACTCGAAAGAGGTGGCCTTCGTCAGCGCCGGCCGCAAGGCCTTCCTGGATGCGGTGCTGAAGGCCGATCCGCTGCTGCTGGAGCCCATCGTCGACCTCGAGGTCAGCGTTCCGGAAGCGCACGTGGGCGATCTGACCGGCGCGCTGGCCGCGCGCCGTGCGCGCATCCTGGGCACCGACAGCCCGCGCGCCGGCGAAGGCCTGATCCGCGCCCAGGCGCCGCTGGCCGAACTGGACGGCTTCGCCACCGAGCTGAAAGCCAGCACCGCCGGCCAGGGCCGCTACGCGATGGAACTGGCGCACTACGAGGCGACACCGCCAGCCGTGCAGAAAAAACTGGCCGCCGCCTGGAAGCCGCGCGCCGAGGAGGATTAGCGTCGCGCCCGGGGTCGCTGCTGGCGATGCCCGGTCCCGGCTCGGCGCTGTGCGCCGGCCGGGATCACGTCATTGAGAGGTGCGCGGTCCCGGGATGGGATGCGCCGTCCAAATCATAAAGTCGCAACATCCGAGTCCCGAAGTTCTCAGCCGCCGACGCCGCGCAGGATCACCACTACGCGGCGGTTGCGCGCGCGGCCCTCGGCGGTGGCGTTGGAAGCGATCGGATCGGCCTCGCCGCGGCCCTCGACGCGGATGCGCCCGGCCCGAATGCCATGCGCCGCCAGCGTATTGGCGACGGCCTGCGCCCGCTGCCGCGAGAGCAGGAGGTTGGCGCTGGCCGCACCGGTGTCATCGGTGTAGCCGACGACCAGCACCGGGGCGTGCGGGTGCGAGCGCACGAACTTGACCAGCGCACCCAGATGGCTGGCCGCCTGCGGCTTCAGGCTGGACTGTCCCGGCGCAAAAGCGTCGCCTTCCAGTGTCATCTGCAGGCCCTGCGGTCCCTGCTGCGCGCGCAGGTTGTCGAGCCGACCCTGCATGGCGGCGATGGCCTGTTCGGCAAGCTGGGCCTCGCGCTTGGCCAGGGATGCGGCCTTGGCCTGCATGGCCGCCATCTGCTTGGCCTGGGTGGCTTCCTGCTGGGCCTGCTGGGCCTGCTGGGCGTAACTCTGGCCCTGCGCCTGCAGACGCTGAGTCTCCTCGCTGGCGGCGGCGTTCTGCAGATGGGCCTGGGCCAACTGCATGCGCAGGCGCGTCAGCTCGTTCTGCCCGGCCTGCAGTTCGATGCGGTCGCGCTCCTGCTGCAACTGCACCAGCTTGGCGCGCGCGTCGTCGATCTGCGCGCTGGTCCGCGCCAGGTCCACGCGCTGCTGCGCGATGTAGGCCCAGTAGGCGTGCAGCCCGGAGTCGCCTTCGGCTGCGCGCAGTTGCAGCAGCGCGTCGCGAGCGCGCGCCTGCTCGCCCAGCGCGTAATGGCCCAGCACGGGATCTTGTGCCAGTTGCTTGAGGCTGGCGGTGAGACGCAGCAGTTCCGGATCGGGCGGCGGCGCGGCCAGCGCCAGACCACAGGCAGCACCCACCAGGACCAGGGCAAGCAGGATCCGCTTCATGGCGCACCCCCATTGCTGCTGGCGCCGGCGGGATAGGTCTGCGCGCCCTGCGCCGGAACGGCCGGCGGCGCAGCCGGCGGTGTCGAGTCGGCCGGCGCGGCGGTGCCCAGCAGCCGGCTGGAAAGCGCCGCATTCTGGCGCGCCTGCTGGGCGATCTGCAGTCGCATCTGCCCCAGCTGCGCCTTGGCGCGGGCCAGCTCGGCGCTGGCTTCCGCCTCGGCGGCCAGGCGCGCGGCCTGGCCATAATGCTTGCCGGCCACGGCCTGCTGCGCCTGTGCGTAGCGTGCTTCGGCGGCGCCCAGATCCAGCGGCGCGAAGATCGGCGCCTGCGCCGCGCGCGCCGAGGCCAGCATGGCGCTGGCCTGGTCCATGGCGTCGGTGGGCGGCGGCGTGCTGGCGCAGCCGGCGAGCAGCAGGCCCGCGCCCAGCGTCGAAAGCAGCATCGCGCGGTGGAAAAATCTCATGGACCGTGCCATAACCTGCCATCGCAACGGGGGGAGTGGCCTATTTTCGGCACGCCGGCCCATGCTTGGCAATGCAGCCGCGCACACGCGCTCGACGGACGCACTCGATGGATATCGGCTACTTCCTCAAGTTGATGGTGGACAAAGGCGCTTCGGACATGTTCCTGACCACCGGCGCCCCGGTGAACATCAAGGTCGAGGGCAAGCTCTACCCGCTGGGCAACACCGGGCTGCCCGGCGGCATGGTCAAGAAGATCGCCTACTCGCTGATGGACGAGGGCCAGGTGCCGCAGTTCGAACGCGACCTGGAGCTGAACATGGCGGTGGCGGTGAAGGACGCCGGGCGCTTCCGCATCAACGTGTTCAAGCAGCGCGGCGAGATCGGCATGGTGATCCGCGCCATCAAGAGCGACATCCCCAGCATCGAGCAGCTGCGGCTGCCGCCGATCTTCAAGAACATCATCATGGAACCGCGCGGCCTGGTGCTGGTGGTCGGCGCCACCGGTTCGGGCAAGTCGACCACGCTGGCCTCGATGATCGACCACCGCAACCAGAGCACCAGCGGCCACATCCTCACCATCGAGGATCCCATCGAGTATCTGCACCGGCACAAGCGCTCGATCGTCAATCAGCGCGAGGTGGGACTGGATACGCACAGCTATCACGAGGCGCTGAAGAACGCCATGCGCGAAGCGCCGGACGTGATCATGATCGGCGAGATTCGCGATTCCGAAACCATGGACGCCGCCATCGCCTTCTCCGAGACCGGCCATCTGTGCCTGGCCACGCTGCACTCCAACAACGCCGACCAGACCATCGAGCGCATCCTCAATTTCTTCCCCGAGGCCGCGCACAAGAACGTGCTGATGAACCTGGCGCTGAACCTCAAGGCGGTGATCAGCCAGCGCCTGGTGATCGGCAAGGACAACCGCCGTCTGCCCGCCGCCGAGGTGCTGATCAACACCCCGCACATCCGTGACCTGCTGCGCCGCGGCCAGGTGCACGAGATCAAGCCGGCCATGGAGCGCAGTCTGCAGGAAGGCATGCAGACCTTCGACCAGTCGCTGTTCAAGCTGTACCGCGAGGGTCGCATCGAGCTGGACGAGGCACTCAACAAGGCCGACTCGCGCGACGGCCTGGCCCTGCGCATCCGCCTGGCCGAAGGCGGCACCACGCAGGAGTCCGATCTGCCCGTGGAAACCGACGATACCTACGGCACCGGCTTCTGAGCCGCCTCACGGGTTTCCTGGCGCCGCGTTTGGCGCAGCGCAACAGCCACCGGGTTAAAATCGCGTTTTCCAGTCGGAAGGCGCGCCGCGCATGATCGTTTTCGATGGCTCGAGTGCCCTCTCGCCGTTCCGCCTGGAGCGGCTCAACGCGCGGCTGCGGACCGCCGCCGCGGGCACGCGCGTGCGCCAGGCCTGGTTCGTGTACGTGCTGGAGGCGGCCGAGCCGCTGCCCGATGCCGCATTGCTGGCGCGCCTGCGCGAGGTGCTGCAAGCGCGCGCGGCCGCCCCGGCCGCAGCCGACTTGTGGGTGATGCCGCGCATGGGCACGGTTTCGCCGTGGTCGTCGAAGGCTACCGAGATTCTGCGCGGCTGCGGCTTCACCATTGCGCGCGTCGAGCGCGGCATCGCCTACGCCATCGATGCCCTACCCGCGGCCGACAACCCAACGCGCGCCGCCGTATTCGATGCCCTGCACGATCGCATGACGGAGTCGGCGCTGCCCCGGATCGAGGATGCCGAAGGGCTGTTCCTGCACGGCACGCCGGGCGCGTTGCGGCACGTCGCCCTGGCCGGCGATGCGCGCCTTGCGCTGCAGGCCGCCAATACGCGCCTGGGCCTGGCGCTGGCGCCCGACGAGATCGACTACCTGATCGCCGCCTACGGCCAGCTCGGACGCGATCCCAGCGACGCCGAACTGATGATGTTCGCGCAGGCCAACTCCGAGCACTGCCGGCACAAGGTGTTCAATGCACATTGGACGCTGGACGGCGCGGCGCGCGAGGAAACCCTGTTCGGCATGATCCGCGCCACCCACGCCACCAGTCCGCAACACACGCTGTCGGCCTACAGCGACAACGCGGCGGTGATCGCCGGCAGCCGCGCACGCCGCTTCGGCGTGGACGCAGGCAGCGGCGTGTGGCGCGCGGAAACCTGCGAGGTGCCGTACGCGATCAAGGTCGAGACCCACAACCACCCCACCGCCATCGCACCCTGGCCGGGCGCGGCCACCGGCGCCGGCGGCGAAATCCGCGACGAGGGCGCCGTGGGTCGCGGCGGCAAGCCCAAGGTGGGGTTGACCGGCTTCAGCGTCTCGCACCTGCGCATTCCCGGCCTGCCGCGCCCCTGGGAAACCGAACGCCCGCTGCCGCCCCGCTACGCCAGCGCGTTCGAGATCATGCGCGACGGCCCGCTGGGCGCGGCGGCGTTCAACAACGAATTCGGCCGGCCCTGCCTGGCCGGCTACTTCCGCAGCTTCGAGCAGGAAACCGGCGATGTGCACCTGCACCGCGGTTACGACAAGCCGATCATGCTGGCCGGCGGCATCGGCAACCTGTCGGCGCTGCACGTGCAGAAGGACCGGCTGCGCGCCGGCGATGCCGTGCTGGTGCTGGGCGGTCCGGCGCTACTGATCGGCCTGGGCGGCGGTGCGGCCTCCTCGCAGGGCGCCGGCAGCGGCAGCGCCGCGCTGGACTTCGCCTCGGTGCAGCGCGACAACGCCGAAATGCAGCGGCGTTGCCAGCAGGTCATCGACGCCTGCTGTGCACTGGGTGAAGCCAATCCCATCGTGGCCATCCACGACGTCGGCGCCGGCGGCCTGTCCAATGCCATTCCCGAGCTGCTCAACGACTCCGGCGTCGGCGGCGACATCGAACTGGCGCGGGTTCCCTGCGCCGATCCCGCGCTCGACCCGATGCAACTGTGGTGCAACGAGGCGCAGGAACGCTACGTACTGGGGGTGCGTCCGGAACGTTTGCAGATCGTGCTGGACCTGTGCGCGCGCGAACGCTGCCCGGTGGCGCGGGTGGGCACGGCCAGCGGCGATCCGCAACTGCGCGTGACCGACAGCCGCGCCGGCCATGCGCAGACGGTGATCGACATGCCGCTGGTCATGCTGCTGGGCAAGCCGCCGCGCATGCAGCGTGACGCCACGCGCATCAAGCCGCGTGTCGAGGTGGTGCCCGATCTCTCCGGCATCGCACTGGAGGAAGCCATCGCGCGCGTGCTGCGCCACCCCACGGTGGGCAGCAAGTCGTTCCTGGTCACCATCGGCGATCGCAGCGTCGGCGGGCTGTGCGCACGCGATCCCATGGTCGGCCCCTGGCAGGTGCCGGTGGCCGACTGCGCACTGAGCCTGCTCGATTTCGAAGGCTACGCGGGCGAGGCCATGGCCATTGGCGAGCGCACCCCGCTGGCGCTGCTGGGCGGCGCCGAATCGGCACGCATGGCCATCGGCGAGGCGCTGACCAATCTCGCCGCGGCGCCCATCGCCGAGATCGGGCTGGTGCGGCTGTCCGCCAACTGGATGGCCGCGGTGGACCAGCCCGGCGAGGACGCGCGCCTGTTCGATGCCGTGGCCGCGGCCAGCAAATTGGCGCAGGCGCTGGGCATCTCGATTCCGGTAGGCAAGGATTCTCTGTCCATGCAGACCACCTGGGAAGACGCCGAACTGGGCGCGCAGCGCACCGTCGCGCCGGTTTCGCTGGTGGTCAGCGCGTTCGCGCGCGTCACCGACGCGCGCCGCGCGCTGACCCCGCAATTGCGTCTGGATCGTGGCGAGAGCGACCTGTGGCTGCTGGACCTGGGCGCCGGACGCGACCGCCTGGGCGAGTCGATGCTGGTGCAGGTGTTCAATCGCGGCGGCGGATTGCCGCCGGATCTGGACGATCCGCAGCGGCTGCGCGCGTTCTTCGCCTTCATCCAGCAGGCCAACGCGCAAGGCCTTCTGCTTGCCTATCACGACCGCAGCGACGGCGGCCTGATCGTCACCCTGCTGGAAATGGCCTTCGCCGGCCATTGCGGCTTCACCCTGCAGATGGAGGGCTGGGGCGAGGCCACGTTGCGCGCGCTGTTCAACGAGGAGCTGGGCGCGGTACTGCAGGTGCGCCATGCCGACGCCGAACGCCTGCGCGAGTTGGCCAGCAGTCACGGACTGGACAAGCTGCTGC
Source organism: Pseudomonadota bacterium (assembly GCA_021794575.1). Lineage (GTDB taxonomy): Bacteria > Pseudomonadota > Gammaproteobacteria > Xanthomonadales > Rhodanobacteraceae > Metallibacterium. The sequence goes on from JAJYQO010000029.1 coordinate 15,657, forward strand.
ACTGCATCGGCAGGCCGCGCGAGAAGTTCGGCATCAAGCTGTTCCTGGGCGGCGACACGGTGGCGCGCGGCAACTGGACGCAATGGCTCACCGCCTGGCAGGAAACCAGCCACGCCATGCAGCGCCTGCGCGACAACCCGGTTTGCGCCGATGCCGAGCGGGCCTGGCGCACCGACGACGCCGACCCCGGCCTCAAGCCCGTGCTTGTCTTCGATCCCGCCGAGGACATTGCCGCGCCCTACGTCGCAAGCGGCGCGCGTCCGCGCGTAGCCATCCTGCGCGAGCAGGGTGTCAATGGCCAGGTCGAGATGGCGGCCGCGTTCACCCGTGCCGGCTTCGAGGCGGTGGACGTGCACATGAGCGACTTGCAGAGCGGGCGCCGCACGCTGGCCGAGTTCAGGGGCTTCGCCGCCTGCGGCGGATTTTCCTATGGCGACGTGCTGGGCGCCGGCCGCGGTTGGGCCGCCTCCATCCGTTACAACGCGGCGTTGCGCGAGCAGTTCCAGGCTTTCCTGGCCGACCCCGCGCACTTCGCGCTGGGCGTGTGCAACGGCTGCCAGATGCTGTCCGAGTTGAAGGGCCTGATCCCCGGCGCCGAGGGCTGGCCGCAGTTCCGCCGCAACGCCTCCGAACAATACGAGGCGCGTCTGGTCAGCGTCGAGGTGCTGGATTCGCCATCGATCTTCCTGCGCGGCATGGCCGGCTCGCGCGTACCCGTCGTGGTGGCGCACGGCGAGGGCCGCGCCGTGTGGGCCGAGGGCGAAAAGCTGCGCAATGCCTGCCTGCGCTACGTCGACAACCGCGGCAAGCCCACCGAGGCGTTTCCTCTCAATCCCAACGGATCACCGGGTGGCGTCACCGGATTTCATGCCGCCGATGGCCGCGTGCTGGCGCTGATGCCGCACCCCGAACGCGTATTCCGCAGCGTGCAGATGAGCTGGCACCCCGACGCATGGGGCGAGGATTCGCCCTGGCTGCGCATTTTCCGCAACGCCCGCGCATGGGTGGGCTGATCCGGTAATCCCCGGCCCCCGGGCCGCTCACCCACGCCGGCTTACGCCTGCGCCCGTCCCGTCTCCGTAGCAGCGCGCCACGGCCGCGCCGGGTGAACGCAACCCGGTCGGCGGCCGGAGCGTGTCAACCGGAACCCGGTGTCCTCGTTCTACTGATCACGCCGGCATCTTGCCCGGTTCACTGGAGGGAATACCCATGCATTCGACTCGCCGCAGTCTCGGTCTGTTGCTGGTTGGACTGGCTGCCCTGGCCGTGGCCGCACCCGGCTTCGCGCGCGGCGACGGGCGCGACCATCGCTTCGAGGCGCATCACCCGCGCCGCGACCAGGTGCTGGATCGCTCGCAATTCCAGAACCGGCGCATCACCCGCCAGGTGCACGAAGGCGAACTGACCCACGCGCAGGCGCACGCACTGCGCCGCAACGATGCCCGCATCGCCGGTCGCGAGCAGTACCTGGCCAGGCGCAACGGCGGTTACATCACCAAAAAGCAGCAGGCCCATCTCAACCGCCGTCTCGACAACAACAGCAAGCGCATCGGTCACTGAGGCCCGCTTCGACGCAGCACGACGCGCCCCCGCCCGGCGGGCACCCGTCCCAGATCATGCGCGGATACTCCGGCGCACCGGCCATCCGCGCGGGCCGACATCATGGCCCGGGGATCCGGACGATTACGGCTGGGGAAGTCCGAGCGCCGTCCGCAACTCGCCGTCGGTCAGCCCGGCCACCTCGACCCGCTTGGTCCGGCCGCTGGCGCCCTTCTCGATCGCGACCGCCGATTTCGGCACGCCACAGCACTCGGACAGGAAGGCGATCAGTGCCTCGTTGGCCTCGCCGTCGACCGGCGGTGCCTTGAGCTGGATTTTGGGTTTACCGTCGTGCGTGCCGGCGCATCGGGTGTGCCTGGCACTGGGCTGGCAGTAGAGGACGATCTTGGCCATGGCCGTCACCCGAAAAAACAACCGCAATCATCGCGCCCCACCGCCGCCAACATGCGCAGGCGCAACTCCCGCCAGATCGTAAGCGTGCCACTCGCCGCCCGGCGCGCTTCCAGCAGAGCACTGTCCTGGCGCGGAACGGAGACGGAACGGCGGCGAAAACCGCGAGAAAAAAAGCCGGGAAGAGTCAGGCCTGCGAATCTTGATTTTGGTGCCGGAAATAGGATTCGAACCTACGACCTACGCATTACGAATGCGCCGCTCTACCAACTGAGCTATTCCGGCGTGGGCTGCGGATTGTACGCAGTGCGGAGTACCGCGGACAACCGGACCCTGCGGGCGTTCGGGTCACCAACACGCGCCGTTGCCGGTGCTGCCCGAGTACGACTTGACGCCGGTGTTGTCCAGCGTGAGGTCCGCGCAGACATCCGCGATCTGGTTGACCTGTGGCGTCGCGGTCAGCGTGTAGGCCTGGCTGGAGCTGCTGGTGGCGATCTGCGCCACGTAGTAGGCGTTGGCCGAAGTCTGCGGCTGGCCCAGCGTGGCGAGGTCGTCTGCGTAGCGGTTGTTAGCGGTGTAGTAGCGCTCCTGCGCCTGCGCCAGACGCAGCAGCAGTTCTTTGCCGTCGGTGCGGCGCGCGCGCAGCACGTAGTTGCTGTAGCCGGGAATGGCGATGGCGGCGAGGATGGCGATGATCACTACCACGACCATCAGCTCGATCAGCGTGAAGCCGTGCGCGCGCGCGGATGCGGTGCACATGTTCAGTTGCCCTCCTGCAGCACGCGCCATGAGCGCCGCCGCCAGTAGCTGTCGGAGAATTGGAAGGTGCCGCCGCCGGGCAGCAGGATGCCGGGCAGCATCAGGTTGCCGCCACCTACGCGCGCGGCCACCGGCAGCATGCCGGCCGCGGGCGGGTTGCCGACATCGATGCCGGCCACGCCGTAACCCGCGTTGATCGTGAGCGATCCGGCCAGACCGTCCAGGCCCGGGCTGGGTCCGCCGTTGGCCGCATCGACCACCAGCACGGCGCCACGGCGGCCGGGGTCGCATGGATCATTGCCGCCGGGGATCAAGGTAGTGAGGACGGCGCGGTTGGTGTCGAACAGCGCGACCGGACTGATCACGCTGCGCTCGCCGGCGTCGGTGTCGAGCAGGAAATACCAGCCGCGGCTGCTGGCCGGCACCGGATAGTCGGTGAGCACGCGGGCGCCGTTGGCAAGCTGGCCCAGATCCTGCTGCACCAGCTGGCTGTCGGTCGCCGGGTAGTCGGATGCGCCGGCACCGTAGTCGCGGATGCCGTAAAACGCCTGCGCGGGCACGCCGGCGTTGGTGCGGTCGGACAGGCCAAGGTACTTGCCGGTGCCGAACACCACGTCGAACCTGCGCGTCAACGCGTCCGGGAACAGCCTCGGCATCACCGTGATCGGACGCGCGCCCTGGGTACTGGCCTTGAACACCAGGTCCACGCTCCAGTTGGCGGGGCTTGGATCGGACAGATCGAAACGCCACAGGTTGCCTTGCAGGTCGCCGGCAAAAGCGACGTCATCGATCTGGTCGTCTTGGTAGTCGCCCAGCACCGCCGCGGCCAGACCGTAGCTGACCATGCCGGCGGCTTGCGGCGCGCCGGATGTCTGCAACTGGCGAATCGGCGCCCCGGTCTCGGCATCGAGCACGAACAGGCTGCCGTAGGTATTGCTGGCGGCGGGATCGTTGCTGCCATCGGGAAGGTAACCCGCCGGCACCAGCACCACCCATTTGCCATTGGCCAGACGGCCGATATTCGGCTGACCATATGTGTAACCCAGGTCGGCGCCGCCAGCGCTGGCGTTGTTGAACTCCCACAACACTTTCGTGCCGGGAGCGGATTCGCTCGCCGCCGGATCGGTGATATCCAGCGCATAGACGCCACGCCCGCCCAGGCGCAGACCGCCGACCAGAATCGTGCGCCACCGACCGCCGATGAACACGTCGCGCTGCAACGGCGTGCTGTCCACCATCGGCTGCAACACGCGGTTTTTCGCGCTGACCTTGCCCAGCGCCGAATACAGCGTGAACGGCACATAGGCCCAACGTTCGCCACCGCCCGCGGCGGAGGCGCTGGCGTCGAAGGCGTGCAGCATGCCGTCGGCCGCGCCGAGATAAATCGTCGGGGCGCGGCTGCGGTTGGCGTGGACGAATTTCTCGTAGGTTAGGCCGCCGCGGGCGGCGATCTGCTCGGGCGAGCCGGGCGGGAACGTGTCGCGATGCGCGCTGTCGGGACCGGCGACATACAGCGCCTGCGAATTGACCACGGCGCCCAGCACCGACCCGCGACGATGGAACAGGCTGCCTTCGTTGCTGCGGTCACCGCGCAGGAAATCGAGGCGCTTGCTGCCGTTGCCGTCGATGGTGCCAGTCTCGTCCCGGTTCAGCAGGCTTTGCTGCGCGCTCGGCAACGACGACCAGCGGAAGGCGATGCCCTGCCCAGCGCCTGTATCCCGCGCGCTCAGGATCACGCGCGTGTCGGGATCGCGCGCCGCACCCAGGTTGCCGCCGGTGGCCTCGCAGAAACCGCCGCTCAGCTTGCAGCCGGCATCCCACAGCGTGCTGCCGAACAGACCGGTGTCCGCATCGACGTTGCGCGCGGTGGCGGTGCCGCTCCAGTCGCCGGAGTCGTAACCGGTGCCATAGCTGATGGTGTCGACGGTGAGCACGGCGGTGCTGAGGCTGCCGGCGGTGCTCGAGCTTCTGCGCGCGACGATGTTGTCGATGATGTCCTGCAGTTTGTTCACCAGTGCGCCCGGATCGGAAGCAGCGAAGTAGTCGCCGCGGCCATTGACCGACGCGTGCCAGGTATCGTCCACCGCCTCCGGCGCATTGCTCTTCGGCCGTGGCCACGCCTTGGCGCCGGTGCGCAGATCGGCGAGGTCGTCGGGAAAATTGAGGCTGCCGGCAACGCCCAGCGTGATCATGAACTGCACGACATGCTGCCAGGTGGCCGGATCATTGGCGGGGTTGAAGTAGATCTCGGGGTAGGCGGCGGGATTGGCGATCACGCCCGCCACCGGTGCTCCGGTGATGCCGGTGGTCTTGTCGGGAATGTATGCCGGTACGTTATCGGCCAGATCCGGGCGCAGATCCGTGGCCCAGTAGTAGAACGCGATATTGGCCAGCGACGTGTTGTAGGGGCTCCCGCCCACGTTCCAGAACGCGCGCGTGGCTGCGCCGCCGGCGTCGTAGGCGGTGCCGTCCGGCAGGATGCGCGCGGTCCGGCCATTGAAAAAACCCGCCGGCGGCGTCGGGTCGGCTTCGTTCCAATAACCATCGGTAACCAGCATGTGGAAGTTCTGACGGCACGCCAGATCCATCCGGTCCGCGCCGGTCAGGCCGTTCCAGTAAGGATCGGCGCTGCTGAACTGTCTACCTCCGGAAGGCGCGCCGCCCATGAAGAAATCGCCCGCGCGAAGGGTCGCCGCGCGATCGGGCGTGCCGCCGCTGGCTCCGACCTGGTACACCCAGTCGAAGAAGGCGCCGCGCGCGGTGCCCGCGAAGCTTTCGATGGCGGTGCTGTTGCTGACCAGCCGGTAAGCCGCGTCGTTGATGTTCTGGTACACGACGCGGATGTTGCTGCCCAGATTGCCGAACACGCGCGACAGCGCGGTGCGCATCATCAGGTTGCGCGTGCGGTAGTAGGCCCACCAGTTGGCCCAGTTCGGGTACTCGCTGGCCGGCACCGCGACAGCTTCCCAGTTGCCGGCGGTGTACAGCGCGACGGTATTGACGGCACCGGGGGTACCGATGACCACCCCGCTCTTCAGGCGGTAATAGTAGGGGCCGCCGCCGACCGGATTGCCGGCGTCGGACGCGCAGCGCCAGCCGGTGATGAAGTTGGTGGTCGCGGGGTTGCCCGGCGATGCCGGCCGGTTCTTCAGAATGCCGTCGTTCCACACGGCCAGCAGCGTGGCGTCAGCGGCGGGAAACGCCGTGCCATCCGCCCGCAACGGCGGCTGATACCGCACGTTGGGGTTGTAGAACACGCCGTTCATGGCATGCGCGCGCAAGTCGCCCGGCGTGGCCACGCGCGGGTCGATCACGCCGGCGCAGCGCCACCTGCCGCTGCCCCAATCGCCGCCGTCGAATGGGCGTCTGTCGCCCATGTAATCGGAGGCCATCGAACCGGAATCGTCGAACGTCACCGCGATATTGGGATCGACGCTCCTGGTGAGGTCGGGCGGCGCGGTGCCGAGATCCACGGTGTAGCGGGCGGGCGCCGCCAGAACCGCCACCGGATTCAGGCCCGCGGCCAGGGTCAGCAGCAATGCCGGGAGGAAAGCGCTGCACGAATGATCGACATGGGGACGACGCACGACATGGCCCTCAGTTGCTTTTTGCGGCGAAGGTGGTTTGCACGGTGCGCACGCTGTTGATGTTGCCGCCCGTGCTGCGCGCGGTGATGCGGTACAGGTGCTTGTCGGTACTGCGCGGACCGGCGCTGGCACCGGTGCTGCCGGATTCATGCGCCGGACCGAGGCCAGGCGGCGTTTCCACGCCCAGATCCTCGACCAGGAACACCGGGTTCTCGGCCAGGCGCGCCGAGGGATCGCCAAGCGCGGTCATGTCCACGTTGCCGTAGGTCGTGGCGCCGGCAGCAAACCATCCGGTGGCGGTGGCAAAGGCGCGCACCGTGGCGTTGGGCTGTCCGGCCATGTAGCCATAGCAACCGCCCAGGCCCTGCTGGCCGCACAGCACCGGCTGACCGCGGGCGCTCGCCGACCACAGGTGGAACTCGGCGGCGCGCAGCGCCGATTCGGCGCCCATGGATGCCAACTGCTGGTTGCGTACCGCGCCGACCATCTTTTCCTGCAACAGCGCGGTGCGCATGGCGCCGAGGGCCATGCAGGCCAGCAGCAGCATGAACACCAGTGCCACCATCAGGGCGGCGCCCTGCGTGCGGCGTGCGCCGGCAACGCGCGCGGCATGCACTGGAACGATCGTCTGCATGGCGCTCACGGGTTGTAGTTGCGCACGCTGTACAGGCCGACGAACTCGCGCCTGAGCATGCGTTTGTCGAGGCCGTTGGGCAGGCGCGCGGCCAGCGGCGCGGCGGGTGCCTGCGCGGCGCCGGTGCTGGTGCACGACACGCTGCCATCGCAGGCGTAGCGGTAGGCCAGCTCCCCACCAGTCAGCGTGGGCAGCAGCGCGGCGTTGTTCACCAGCACGTGCACCTCGATACCGCGCAGCGCGCGCCACAGGCAACCCTGCTGCAGTTCCGCGCGAGTGGCGCCTGTGAAGGCGCTGAAATCCGGCTGGACCGGACAGTTGATGGTGTTGCCGGCGGCATCGCTGCCGGCCGCCACGCGCTCGGCCGACAGATAGAGCACGCCGCCTTCGGCGTTGTCGACCGCATAGCGGAAGTCCAGGCGCTCGACGCCGCGCGCGATTTCTTCCGCGGCCGCGCCGTTGACCTTGCGCATCAGCGCCGATACCAGGTGACCGGCCGGAGCATCGGGATCGCTGTCGGTCACCAGCTGCAGGTAGTAGGTGACGGTCACGAAGTCGCGGCTGAAGTCGTACAGTCGCGCGTCGGTCAGCGGGTTGACGCAGCTGGGCGCGTAGCCTGAAAACTCGCTGGCCGGCGTGAACACACCGCCGCTGCGACCGACTTTGAACACCTGCGCCGTGGAGCCATCGGTGAGCAGCGCCAGGTCACCGGCCTGAAACGTGGACAGTGGCGCGTCGCCAGCCTGCGGCACGATCGTCAGCGCGGTGAGTCGGTTGCTGGCGCTGCACGCCTGCGCCGAGCCGCCCTCGACCAGCGACCAGCCGGCGCCGCGCACATAGCGCACGGTCAGCACGTCGGCACCCGGCACGCGATCGCCGCCGGCGATACCCATCGCCGGCGCCACGGCAGCCGGCACCGCCGGCGTGCAGGCACTGGTCGAGCATTCGTAGCCGCTGACGTAGAGGCTGGACGGCAGCGCGAACGGCGCATCCGGCGCATTGGCCAGCGTCACCGGGTTGTCGGGCAGACCGAGATTGGCGAATTGCACGTACGCGGTCGGGCTGCGCAACCCGTCCATGTAACCGTGGGTCCGTTGCGCGGCCAGGCCACCGGTGTTGCTGCCGTACAGGGCGCCGGCCATGGCCAGGTCGCTGCCGATCTGCGCCATGGTGAAGCGCCCCTCCTCCTGCAGACGCGCCAGTTGCGTCTGCACGTTGCCGGCCCTGCTGGTAGACACGAACACGCTGACGATGCCGGCGGTCACCAGCAGGCCCAGCGCCATGGCGATCATCAGCTCGACCAGGGTGAAGCCGCGCGCGCGCTGCCGAGATATCGGGCTCATGGCTGGAAGGTCCAGGCGAAGGTCTGCGCCGCCGCCGCGCCGCCGCGTAGCAGCGACGCCTCGACCCAGGTGACGCGCATCGAACAGAATCCCGAAAACGGCGGGCGGTGGGCGAACTGCGCGGCACTGACCGTCGGCAGGCCGATGGGCTGCGTGCACCGGATGCTTGCGCTCGCGCCGGCCGGCAGAAACTGCCGCAGCTGAAGGCTCCACACGACCTGGTCGCGCTGCGCCACCTGCAGCGGCGAGCAGCCCGCCGCGCTGTCGCAAGCCGCCGGCGTTCCGCCGATCGGGTACGCCGCGCTGTCGTAATTGCCGGCCCACACGCCCTGCGGATTGGCGCGCATGCGGTTGGCCATCTGCTCGGCCAGAAAGCCCACCTGCGTGCGCAGATAGGAGGCGTGACTGGATTGCGTGGCCAGCACCAGCAGACCGGCCAGGCCCAGCAGACCGAGGCTGAAGACCAGCACGGCCACCAGTACCTCGACCAGGCCGAAGCCGCGCCCATGCGCCAGGATTCGAAGCCGCGCCGTCATCGGCAAGACGCTCCCGTGACGCTGCCGTCGCGGTGCGACTTCATATGCCCGGAGGCGCGCACGGTCACGCGCATGGCCTGGGCCAGCGCCCCGGACGGCTTGCACAGCATGAACGCGGTGTCGGTCGTCGCACGCGCCCCGGCAGCAGCGTCGTAGACGCTGCCGTCCGCCGCAAAAACCACCGCGCTCAACGCGCCATCGCGATCGGCGCTGACATCGACGCCATCGGGCACGGCCTCGTGCCGGCGCAGCGGTGTCGTGCCGTCCGCGCTGTACCCTGCGATTGCCGGCGCCGCATCCGCCTGGATGCGCCAGCCTTGCCGCCAGCCGCCCGCATTGGACTGAATACCGACCAGTTGGCCACGGCTTATGGCGAAACCGCGCGCGGTCTGCAGATCGGCCAACAGGTCGTCAGCGGCGCCGTCTACCTGCTGCTTGACCAGCACCTTGCGAAAACCGGGTGCGGCCAGCGTGACCAATACGGCCACCACAGCCATGCCGATCAGCGCCTCGATCAGCGAAAAACCCCGTGCGGCGCGCGCGTACCGCGGCATGCGTCATCCCTGAATTGACGGGAACACGCTATTACGAATCGGTAATCACGATGCTGAAATAGCCGACAAATGGATTAACTGCAACGATGAACGGCAGTCACTGCAAAGAAGCACGCCGCGCAACACGATCGTGCCGCGCCGCAATCAGGCCCGAAGCTCGCGCGGCAGCGCGAAAGTGATGGTTTCGGCGGCGCCGGAAAGTTCATGCACGACGCTGGCGCCGACGCTCCGAAGGTGTTCGATCACCGCACGCACAAGCTGCTCCGGCGCGGACGCGCCGGCGGTCAGACCGATGCGCGGCTTGCCGGCCAGCCAGGTCGGATCGATGGATTCGGGTCCGTCGATCAAATACGACGGCACGCCCTGCTTCTCGGCCAGTTCGCGCAGGCGGTTGGAGTTGGAGCTGCTGGCCGATCCCACCACCAGCACCAGATCCACCTGGGCGGCGAGCGCGCGCACGGCATCCTGGCGATTCTGCGTGGCGTAGCAGATATCGTCCTTGCGCGGACCTTCGATGTGCGGAAAACGCGCGCGCAGGGCAGCGACGATGGCGTGGGTATCGTCCACCGACAGCGTGGTCTGGGTGACGTAGGCAACGTTCTGCGGTTGCCCCAGCACCAGTCCGGCGACATCGGCCACCGATTCGACCAGATAGATGCGCCCGCGGTAGCCGGCCTGCCACTGGCCCATCGTGCCCTCCACTTCGGGATGTCCGGCGTGCCCCACCAGCACCACGTCCTGGCCCATGCGCCCGAGGCGGGATACCTCCATGTGCACCTTGGTCACCAGCGGGCAGGTGGCGTCGAACACGCGCAGTCCGCGCGCCTCGGCCTGCCGGCGCACCGTCTGCGGCACGCCGTGCGCGCTGAAGATCAGCACCGCGCCGTCCGGCACGTCGGCCAGATCCTCGATGAAGATCGCTCCGCGCGCGCGCAATCCCTCGACCACGAAACGGTTGTGCACCACCTCGTGGCGCACGTAGATGGGTGCGCCGTAGGCATCGAGCGCGCGCTCGACGATGGCGATGGCGCGGTCGACGCCGGCGCAGAAACCGCGCGGGTTGGCAAGAATCACATCCACGCCGCAAACCTCGGAGAACCGGAGAGCATTATCGCCCGCCGCCGGCACGGTCGCCGGACAGCGCAAACCACACCAGCAGCACCGCGCCCACGGTAATCGCCGAATCGGCGACGTTGAAGGCCGGGTAATACCAGTCGTTGCGCCAATGCACCAGGATGAAATCCACCACGCGGCCCAGGCGCAGCCGGTCGATCAAATTGCCCAGTGCACCGCCGATGATCAGCGCGAACGGCAGCGCGCTGCGCCAGGCGCCGCGCGGCGTGCGCGCCAGCGCCACGGTCAGCGCTGCGCTGATGCCTACGGCCAGCGCGGTGAACAACCAGCGCTGCCAGCCATCGGCGCCGGCCAGGAAATTGAAGGCGGCACCGCGGTTGAAGGCCAGCGTCAGATCGAGCAGGTGCGGGATCAGTACCCGAGTCCGGCCCGGCGCGAAATGCGCCACGACCAGCACCTTGGTCAGCTGGTCCAGCGCGATCACCGCCGCCGACAGCAGCAGCCACGGCAGGGCATTGCGACGCAGCGGCGACACGGCACGCGCGCTCAGAAGAAGCGCCGGTCTTCGCCCGGCCCCTCGACGTTGTCCACGCAACGCCCACACAGCTCGGGATGAGCCGCGTGCGTACCGACGTCCGCGCGGTGGTGCCAGCAGCGCACGCACTTGGGCGCGGTGCTGCGTCGCACGTCCGTCCACAGCTGGTGATCTCCGACGCGCAGGCCGCTGGCCGTGGCACGTTCGGGCCGCTCGGCCAGCGGATGCAACGTGAAATCGGAGGTAATGAAGAAAAAGCGCAGTTCGTCGGCCATGTCGGCATACCGGCGCAGGAAATGGTCGTCGCAATAGATGTCCACGGCCACCTCCAGCGAGGCACCGACTTCCTTATTCGCGCGCATGGTCTCGATCTCGCCACTGACGCGGGCACGCAACGCCAGTAGGTCGCCCCAAAAAGCGGCGTCGCGCGCCGGCGACGCGGTGCCCCCCAGGCCTTCGTACCAGGTTTCGAACAGCACGCTCCCGTCGCGCGCGCCGGGCAGGTGGCTCCAGATCTCCTCGCCGGTGAAGGCCAGCACCGGCGCCAGCCAGCGCACCATCGCCTCGATGATGCGGAACATCGCGCTCTGCGCGCTGCGCCGACCGCGGCTGTCGGCCGGCATCGTGTACAGGCGGTCCTTGGTGATGTCGAGGTACAGCGCGCCCAGTTCGTTGGTGCAGAAGTTCTGCACGCGCTGTACCACGTCGCTGAAGTCGTAGCGGTCGTAAGCCGCTACCACCTGCTGCTGCACCGCCGCGGCCTGCGCGATGGCCCACTGGTCGAGCAGCAGGCACTCGGCCACCGGCAGCAGGTGACGCGCCGGATCGAAGCCATCGAGGTTGGCCAGCAGGAACCGGCAGGTGTTGCGAATGCGCCGGTAGCTGTCGGTGACGCGCTGCAGAATCTGCTCCGAGAGCGACATCTCGTTGCGGTAATCGGCGGAGGCGATCCACAGGCGCAGGATGTCGGCGCCGAGCCGGTTCATCACGTCCTGCGGCTCGATGCCGTTGCCCAGCGACTTGGACATCTTGCGGCCCTGCGCATCGACGGTGAAGCCGTGCGTCAGCACCTGGTCGTAGGGCGCGTGCCCGGTCATCGCCGCGCCTGTCAGCAGCGAGGACTGGAACCAGCCGCGGTGCTGGTCCGAGCCCTCCAGGTACATCACGCGGTACTCGGTCTGCTCGCCGCGCGCCAACTCCGGCCGCGCAGCGACCACGCAGGCGTGACTGACGCCGGAATCGAACCAGACGTCCAGCACATCGGTGACCTTCTCGTAGCGATCAGCCTCGTCGCCCAGCAGTTCGCGCGCATCCAGCGCCGCCCAGGCGTCGATGCCGCCCTGCTCGACGCGCTTCGCGACCTGCTCCAGCAGTTCGACCGAGCGCGGATGCGGCTCGCCCGTGGCCTTGTCGGCAAACAGCGCGATCGGCACACCCCAGGTGCGCTGGCGCGAGATGCACCAGTCCGGGCGCTCGGCGACCATGCCATGGATGCGCGCCGCGCCCCATTCCGGGAACCACTGCACATCGTTCGTGATGGCGGCCAACGCGTCCGCGCGCAGACCGGCGACGTCCATGCCGATGAACCACTGCGGCGTGGCGCGGAAGATCACCGGCGTCCTGTGTCGCCAGCAATGGGGATAACTGTGGCGCAGGGGCACATGCGCCAGCAGCACGCCGCGCTCGCGCAGAGTCTCGACGATGGTGGCGTTGGCCTTCCACACATGCTGACCGGCGAACAGCCCGGTGGCGGGCAGGAACACGCCCCTGCCATCCACCGGATTCACCACCGGCAGGCCGTAGAGCTGGCCCACGGCGAAGTCCTCCTGGCCGTGGCCCGGCGCGGTGTGCACGGCGCCGGTGCCGTCCTCGGCGGAGACATGGTCGCCCAGGATCAGCGGCACTTGGCGGTCGTCGAAGGGATGCCGCAGCAGGGTCAGCGGCTGGCCGGGGCGGCCGGTGAGATCCGATCCATGCACAGGCTTCCCGTGACGGATCGATGCCGGAGAATCTCCCTCGATCGCTCCATAACGCTTTGCGCAGACATCCGCCAAGAGCGTGCTGACCACGAGCAGAACGCGACGCCCATTCCGGGGCGGACCGGAAATGAGGCTGTAGTCAAGGTCGGCATTCAGCGCCACCGCCTGATTGGCCGGCAGCGTCCACGGCGTGGTGGTCCAGATCGGCACGGCGACGATGGCATCGCCCGCATCCACACCGAAGCGCGCCGCCAGCGCCTTGCCATCGACGGCATCGAAGGCCACGTCGATCGCCGGCGAGTCCTTGTCCTGGTATTCGATCTCGGCCTCGGCCAGCGCCGAGCCGCAGTCGAAACACCAGTGCACCGGCTTGAAGCCGCGGATGACGTGGCCGCGCTCGACGATCGTCGCCAGCGCGCGCAGCATGCCGGCTTCGTAGCTGAAATCCATGGTGCGGTAGGGCCGCTCCCAGTCGCCGAGCACCCCGAGGCGCTTGAAATCGGCGCGCTGCAGTTCGATCTGGGCGGCGGCGTATTCGCGGCACTTCTGCCGGAATGCCGCGGCATCGAGCTTGTCGCCGGCCTTGCCGAATTTCCTCTCGACGGCGATCTCGATCGGCAGGCCGTGGCAGTCCCAGCCCGGCACGTAGGGCGCACGGTAGCCGGCCAGCAGGCGCGAGCGCACCACGATGTCCTTGAGGATCTTGTTGACCGCGTGCCCCAGATGGATCGCGCCGTTGGCGTAGGGTGGGCCGTCGTGCAGGATGAAGGTCTTTTCACGCTGCGCGGTGCGCAGCTGGATTTGCGCGTAGCGCCGGGCGGCATCCCACTGCGCCAGCCAGGCCGGTTCGCGCTTGGGCAAGTCGCCACGCATGGGGAAATCGGTTTGCGGCAGCTGCAAGGTGGCTTTGTAATCCATGCTCACGGGCGGGCTCAGGCGGAAATGGGGAAAGAAAGGGCGAGCACATCGCGCGCGGCGGCCGCGTCGCGATGCATCTGGCGGGTCAAAGCGTCGAGATCGGCGAATTTTTCCTCGTCGCGCAGCTTGGCCACGAATTCGACCGACACGTGACGGCCGTAGAGATCACCCGCATAGTCGAACAGATGCGCCTCCAACAGCACCTCGCGGCCGCCCACGGTAGGCCGCAGGCCCAGGCTGGCGACGCCGGGCATAGCATGCCCGGCCACACCATGCACACGCACCGCGAAGATGCCGCGGATCGGACTGACGCGCCGGCCCAGACGGATATTGGCGGTGGGAAAACCCAGCACGCGGCCCAGTTGCTGGCCGCGCAGCACGCGTCCGCCGATCGTGAAGGGCCGGCCCAGCAGGGCGGCGGCGGCGGCGAAATCGCCGCCGGCCAGCGCCGCGCGGATGGCGCTGCTGGAGATGCGCCGGCCGGCGTGTTCGTGCGTTTCCAGCGGGTGCGCGGCAAAGCCCGCTTCGGCACCCATGCGTCGCAGCAGCGCCAGATCGCCACCGCGCGCGTGCCCGAAGCGGAAGTCCTCGCCCACCCACACCTCGCGCGCGCCACAGCGGGACAACAATGCCCGGCGCACGAAATCCTCGGCGGACAGCGCCGCCAGCGCCGCATTGAAACGCAGCAGCAGCGCGGCCTGCATGCCGGCCGCGGCCAGACCTTCGATCTTGTCGCGCACCGAGCCCAGCCGCGGCAGCGGCGCGCGCGCAAAGAACGCGCGCGGCAGCGGCTCGAAACTGATCGCCAGCGGCATCAGGCCCAGCGCATCGGCGCGCTCGCGCACGCGTGCCAGCAGCGCCTGGTGGCCGCGGTGCAGGCCATCCAGCGCGCCCACCGCCACCACGCTGCCATGCGGCGCCAGGCAAGGACCCGCGAGATCCCGGGCAAGATGCATCATCGAACGAGTATGGTGCAGTGCCACAGCCCGCCTCAAGCCTCGCGCAATTCGCGCATCCGGAAGCCCAGCGCGAACAGCGCCGCGAGATAAGCGCCGCCACCCGCCGCCAGCAGCGCCAGCAGCCGCCACAGCCGCACCCATGCCGGCGGCGTGGTCCAGTCCGGCCACAGCCAGCGCCCCAACAGCAGCACCACGACCAGCAGCGCGCAGGCCAGCAGCGTGCGGCCCAGATGCCGTGCCCAGCCGGGCTGCGCCCGGTACACGCCCTGCCGGCGCAGCGCCAACCACAGTTGCGTCAGATTGAGGTAGCCCGCCAATGCGCTGGCCGCGCCCAGCGCCATGTGCAGTCCGGGCACGCGCGCCAGGCCGTCGATCAGACCGTGGTCGAGATCGGCCGGCGCGTGCCACCAGGCGAACAGCGCGAGCACGAAGATGATGTTCAGCGCCATGTTGACGAGCATGGCGACCACCGCCGCGCGCACCGGCGTGCGCGTGTCCTGGCGCGCGTAGAACGCCGGCGCCAGCACCTTGACCAGCGCGAAAGCCGGCAGTCCGCAACTGAGCGTGGTCAGCGACAGCGTGGCCATGTCGGTGTCGAAGGCGTTGTAGCGGCCGTGCTGGAACAGCGTGGCGATCATCGGCTTGGCCAGCAGCACCAGCGCCAGCGCGGCCGGCAACGCGATCAGCAGCGCCGTGCGCAGGCCCCAGTCCAGCGCGCGCTGGAAACCCTCGCGGTCGGTGCCCTGATGGTGCCGCGCCAGCGTCGGCAGGATCACCGTGCCCAGCGCCACGCCGAACACGCCCAGCGGGAACTCCATCAGCCGGTCGGACAGCGCCAGCCAGGTCTGCGAACCCACGAACAGGAACGAGGCGATCACCGTGTCCAGCAGCAGGTTGATCTGCGCCACCGACGACCCGAACAGCGTGGGCAGCATCAGCCGCATGATCTTGCGCACGTCGGCGTGCGCGACGCCCCAGCGCGGCCACGACAGCACGCCCAGCCGCGCCAGCGCCGGCAGCTGTATCAGCAGTTGCAGCACACCCGCGGCCAGGATGGCCCAGGCCAGCGCGCTGATCGGGATCGCCAGGTGCGGCGCCAGCCACAGCGCGCCGGCGATCATGCACAGGTTGAGGATCACCGGCGTGAACGCGGCCAGCGCGAACTTGTGATACGCGTTGAGCACGCCGGCCGCCAGCGCCGTCAGCGAGACCAACAGCAGGAACGGGAAGGTGATGCGCAGCAGATGCGCGGTGAGCTGCAGCCGCGCCGGATCGTCGCCCAGGCCGGGCGCGAACACGTGCACCAGCAGCGGCGCGCCCCAGATGCCCAGCGCCGTGATCACCAGCAGCACTCCGCCCAGCGTGCCCGCCACACGCGCCACGAACTGCTTCAGCGCGGCCTCGTCGCCGCGCGCGCGCACCTCCGCGAACACCGGCACGAAGGCCAGCGAGAACGCTCCCTCGGCGAACAGCCGGCGCATGAAGTTGGGAATGCGGAACGCCACCCAGAACGCATCCGTCGCCGCGTTGGCACCGAACACCGAGGCGATCACCGTCTCGCGCAACAACCCCAGCACGCGCGAAAGGAAGGTCATGCCGCTGAACGAGGCCAGGCCGCGCAGCAGGCTGGGACGTTGCGCCGTCATGCCGCGGCCTTGCGCGAGGCGGTGCCCGCAACCCGGAATGCGTGCCCCGATGCAGCGGCGCGGGCGCGACGGGCGGTGCGGGTGCCCGCACGGCGATTGACCGTGTCGCCCTGCTCCAGCATAATTTCGCTCTTTTCCAACGCATCCGCCTCCGGAGTCTTCCCTTGGCCAACATCAAGTCCGCCAAAAAGCGTGCGCGCCAGTCCGAACAGCGGCGCATGCGCAACGCCAGCGCCCGCTCCATGGTGCGTTCGGCGATCAAGAAAGTCGTCAAGGCCATCGAGGCCAAGGACAAGGCCGCCGCCGTGGCCGCCTATCAGGCCGCCGAGCCGGTGATGGACCGCCAGGCGTCGCGCGGGCTGATCCACAAGAACAAGGCCTCCCGCCACAAGAGCCGGCTGAGCGCGCACATCAAAGCGCTGGGCTGATTCCAGCGCCCGTCGCGCCATGACGAGAAGGCCGGCGCCCGCCGGCCTTTTTGTTGCCCGCTTCACGCCCCCTCCGCGCCCGCGTCGTCAGCGGCGAAGCGCCGATCGGCCGCCTCGGTTTTAGCCTGTACCCGCGCTGTGCGCTGCGCATCGAAAAAGCGTTGTGCCGCCAGACAGACGTCCCAAGTGCCGGCCCGGGTCGCGGCCGAAATCACGAACCCCGGTGCCGTCCAGCCCAGCGCCGCGAAGATGCGCCGCGCGTGTTCGTCGCGCTCGCTTTCATCCAGGATGTCGGCCTTGTTGAGCAGCAACCAGCGCGGGCGCTGCAACAGCTCGGGATCGAATTGCGCCAGCTCGGCTTCGATGGCGCGCACCTGCTGCACCGGATCGCTGCCGTCCTGCGGCGCCATGTCCACCAGGTGCAGCAGCAGGCGCGTGCGGCTGAGGTGTTTGAGGAACTGGATGCCCAGCCCCGCCCCTTCGGCGGCGCCCTCGATGAGACCGGGGATGTCGGCGATGACGAAACTTTTGTCGGTTTCGATGCGCACCACGCCCAGATGCGGATGCAGCGTGGTGAACGGGTAGTCGGCCACACGCGGCGTCGCCGCCGACACGGCGCGGATGAAAGTGCTCTTGCCGGCGTTGGGAAAGCCCAGCAGGCCCACGTCGGCCAGCAGTTTCAGCTCCAGGCGCAGTTCGCGCGCCTCGCCCTCGCTGCCCGGCGTCGCCCGGCGCGGCGCGCGGTTGACCGAACTCTTGAAGTGCACGTTGCCGCGCCCGCCGTGGCCGCCGGCGGCAACGCGCAGGCGCTGGCCATGCACGGTCAGATCGCCCAGCGGCTCGTCGGTTTCGGTGGCGATCACCTCGGTGCCCACCGGCACGCGGATCACGCAGTCCTCGCCGCCGCGGCCGCTCATCTGTCGGCCCATGCCGTTCTGTCCGCGCTGCGCGCGGAACACGCGCTGGTGGCGGAAATCGACCAGCGTGTTGAGGTTCTCGTCGGCCAGCAGCCACACCGAACCGCCGTCACCGCCGTCGCCGCCGTCCGGCCCGCCGAAGGGGATGAACTTCTCGCGCCGGAAGCTGACGCAGCCGTTGCCGCCGTTGCCGGCATGCACGCGGATGATGGCTTCGTCGACGAATTTCATGACGCAAGAATAGCTGCTGGTTGTGCCCTGCCGGCCGCGCAAACGCGAAGCCCCGCGCATGGCGGGGCTCCGGATACGGCGTGCGGGGATCGGATCAGGCCGATACGACGCTGATCGTACGGCGCTTCTTGGGGCCCTTCACCGAAAACTGCACCTTGCCCTCGGTCAGCGCGAACAAGGTGTAATCGCGACCGCAGCCGACGCCGGCACCGGGATGGAACTGGGTGCCGCGCTGGCGCAGGATGATGTTGCCCGGCTGCACCGCTTGGCCGCCGTACAACTTGACGCCCAGGTACTTCGGGTTGGAATCGCGGCCGTTGCGGCTGGAGCCGACGCCCTTTTTATGTGCCATGACGGTTGCTCCTTCGCTCAGCCGGCCTGGATGCCGGTGATCTCGACTTCGGTGTAGTGCTGCCGGTGGCCCATCTGCTTGCGATGGTGCTTGCGGCGGCGGAATTTGACGATGCGGATCTTGTCGGCGCGGCCGTGCGCGCGCACCTTGGCGCTGACGCTGGCGCCGGCGACGGTCGGCGCGCCGACCTTGACACCCTCGCCCTCACCCACCATCAGCACCTGTTCGAACCGCACGGTGCTGTCCACCTCGGCGTCCAGCAGCTCCACGCGCAGGACTTCGCCCTGCATCACGCGGTACTGCTTGCCGCCGGTCACGATGACTGCGTACATGTTGCCCTCGTATGTCGTTCTTCTGGGAGGAAAAGAAGCGGAATTGTAGCGGCGGCGCGGCGGTGCGGTCAAACGCGGCCTTGCGCTGCCGGACGCGCAGCACGGCGGTACGTCGAAGGGCCGGGCCGCAACCTCAGCGGCGGGCTTCCCGCCAGACCATCAGCCGCGAGCCGGGTCCAGCGGGCTGCGTACGCCGCCCGCGCCGCGGTTGAGAACGTGGGTGTAGATCATCGTGGTGGACACGACCTCGCGCGCGCCCATCGTGCGCGGGTGGCGCAGGTCATGTGCCCGAATGAAACGCCGCACCCAGCCCACATAGGCTTCCTCAGTGCGCAAGGACAAACCGAGTCGACGCATGCAGGCGCGCATCACATCGAGCAGGCGCGGCGGCGGCACGGTGTCGGGCACACTTGCTGCTGCGAATTCGGGGTGGGAGGATGCGGACATCGTCATCGTCGCAGCAGGGGAATTAGGCTGCCAGATTAGGCGGCGGGTTTAGACGACGTGATGGCTGGAAGCCGTTGATTCATGTAGGGCTGTTCTGATCGTCAACACCCGCACACACGAATTAGGCGGTGAATCTAGGCTTCACTTCACAACCGAATAGTAGTTAGCCAAGGAGAAATCGGTGGCATCCACTTCGATTTGCATGTGCCAACTTGATCACATCGATCAGATCATCCACAGGGAAGTTGCGCAGTGCTACCCCAGATATTGGAACGAAGATCACATCACTTACAGCTGGCTGAGGAAGCTGATTTCCGAGTGGCCGTCTATTGGTCTCGCCCCACATCCGACCACCAGCGTCCACTGGGACGCATACAAGATGGATGGAACCCTTGAAGAAGAGAATGGTGATGTCGCCTTCTTGATCGATATCAATTTCGATAATGGCAACACATTGCAAGGTGTCGGATTCTTAGAGGCAAAAAGAATCTACGGTGGCAGGTTTGCCGCACTAAAGTGGAACCAGCTCCGCTTGCTGAGCTCTAACTCCTCGAACCACCAACTATTGCTGTATGACCACAGCCCAATCTTCACACAGTACTCGTTTGGAGCTTGCCTCCCTTGTGGTGACTGCCCCTGCTGCGAAGATCACGGCCCGTACCGCTGTGAGCGGTCTGAGGTCAGTGCCGCTATCGTGGTGCCCACACTTCACGCGATTGCGTATAAAGAGAAAGGTAAAAAACTGGAGAGTATCGGCCACCGCCTTTCGGAACAGATTGTGCTCCGATACTTCAGGGGCTTGGATCTTGACTTCGACACTCACCTTGTGACGCGTGTACTCGCTGGGGCAGTTGGCGGCGCTAAGTTCCTGGCAGTTGCGACGATCCATGTTGGAGACGAAGCAAACCCCTCAGACACAGGTGGCGCTCAGGAACGAAAGCCGATCAAGCCAGATGAAGCCAGCGGCTACAGATCCCTTGATAGAGATATTCGCAGAGATGGCTAACAATTCATTCAAGCTGACGCCGCTTCGCGACGCGGCTTAATTCAGGCGTTAGAGCGCAAGGAAAGATGGTCATGGCAGATGACAAGCTAAAGGTACCGGTACAGTCGAAGGGCGATGCTGCGCATGCAATTGCGAAGGCTGGCCTATCGGCTATCCCGATTGTAGGCGGCCCGGCAGTCGAGCTATTCCAATACATTATTCAACCTCCTCTTGAGAAGCGGAGAGGCGAATGGATGGCTCAGGTTGGCGAAAAACTACAAGAACTAGAAGCCAATGGCCTTAAGCTCGACGAGCTACAGAACAATGAAGAGTTTGTGTCAGCAGTTATGCATGCCTTACAAATTGCGCTACGAACACACCAAGTGGCAAAGCTGGATGCTTTACGAAACGCGATTATGAATGTAGCGAAGGGGCAAGCACCAGACGAAGCACTTCAAAATGTTTTTCTGAATCTCATTGATTCATTTACCGAGCTTCATCTCCGCATTCTGAAAGTATTTCAAGCCCCGTCACCACCACCAAGTATGAGTACGGGTGGCCTTGGTAGCGTGCTGGAACACAACATACCCGAACTCCGCAGCAATCGAGAACTATACGATCAGCTTTGGAAAGACCTTTATTCTCGCGGGCTCGTTAATACAGATCATCTGCGCGAAACTATGACACGTCATGGGCTGGGTCAAAAACGCACAACTGGCATTGGAGATGCTTTTCTTAAGTTCATCGAGGAGCCGAAGTAAATACGCTCTAACACGGCGCTCAACCTGACTCGCTACGTCGGCGCTTCACGCCTCGTAGCATGCAGGTTAGCTCGGCGTTAGATTTGCTTATGGAAATTTCTTGGCCAGCCATCAAAGAAGCCTTCTTCGCCATCGGCTCTGTGGCTGGGTTCATCGCGTTCTTTCGTCCCGTTGTGGATAGCAAGCATCAACGTGACATAGAACGCTCTCAAAGAATCCTGGACCTTTTGCCAGAACAACAGATCATCGATCTAGAGCCATCCTTGTATCAGTCTCGACTGGTACCGGAATGGATGTTCCAGCCTTTCGATCAACTCGCTCATGAAGCTCGCACTAACCAAGACAGCGTTCGCTTTTCCGGCCCAATGAGCAAACATCTTCGCCGCGAGTTGCTCGGGATACTGGATGCTTATAGACAGCTTCGCTCGCTAGTGCAGGTTCCACAGTGGGAGCCGCGTTCAAGAGAAGACGATGATGGTACAAAAGGCTACTACTGGGACTTTAATAAAGAGGCCTTCCAGGATGAGCGAGGCATCCCAAGCAACTACGCGCAGCACTTAGATCAATGTGTAGATTATGCACGGAGTATCGCGCGGGCCTATCAGCGCTTTCAGATCACTGCGGAGACACACCTTCTAGAGGTTCCGTTCGCAAGGTGGCTATTGCCCTATCGCTACCGGACGCATGACGTGTCGCAAATCTAACAATTCGTTCAAGCCGAGACCGCTTCGCGGTCTCGCGCGTGAATCACTCGCCGGCTGCGGTCCGGCTTAACTCAGGTGTTAGGCCTCAGGAGGAAGCGATGAAGCGAACGTGGACGATCATCGGGGTCGCTGATGTGCCCCATAGCTTTAGCTGGTATCTATATCTCCTGGGGCTACCCAAGGCTGAGCCTGCCCATGATTACTTCGGTCAAATCCTAGACGCCGACGGAACGGTCCTACTTTGCCTCCATAGATGGGGAGCCCACGAGCACCCTGAACCGCCCCGGGTTTGGTGGAGGCTTCAACTCTTAAGAGAATGGAGCCATGAACAAGTCCAACAAGTTTTCCCCTGAAGTGCGAGAGCGCGCGCAGCAGCAAGGCCAGGACGCGGAGGCGCAGCGGCGGCGCAGTCGGATCTGGCGCGGCTCAAGCGTGAGATGACGCGCTTGGAGGAGGAGAATGCCTTTTTAAAAATGCGGCGGCGTACTTCGCGAAGCAGCCGAAGTGAAGTACGCGACGATGAAGGTGCACGAAGGCGAATTCGAGTGGTCGCGCCGTTCCATCGCCGCCGCTGTTATTGATCCGCTGCATGCGCGCCGGCATCGCCATGCGCCCGAGCCAGCCCACCCGCCTCCACGCCGCGCAAACGCCCGCCGGTTTATAGTCCCGCACTTGCCTCCGGACTCCG
>JAJYQO010000081.1 GCA_021794575.1 Pseudomonadota bacterium
GGATGTCGTCCCAGTCGATGACGATGCCCGCCGCGCGCGCCACCGCCACCCAGTGGATGCTGTGGTTGGTGGAGCCGCCGGTGGCCAGCAGCACGACCAGCGCGTTGACGATGGCGCGTTCGTCCACGAGCTGGCCCAACGGGCAGTAGTCGTTGCCCAGCGTGCTGATCTCGACGGCGCGCAGCGTGGCGGCGCGGGTCAGCGCTTCGCGCAGCGGCGTGCCGGGATTGACGAACGCGGCGCCGGGCAGCATCAGCCCCATCGCCTCCAGCAGCAGTTGGTTGGAATTGGCGGTGCCGTAGAACGTGCAGGTACCGGGCGCGTGGTAGGACGCCGCTTCGGCAGCCAGCAGCTCGGCCTTGCTGGCTTGTCCGGCCGCGTAGCGCTCGCGCACCTTGGCCTTGGCCTGGTTGGAGATGCCGGAGGGCATCGGTCCGGCCGCAACGAAGATCGCCGGCAGGTGGCCGAAGCTGAGCGCGCCGATCAGCATGCCCGGCACGATCTTGTCGCACACGCCGAGGTAGACAGTGCTGTCGAACATGGCGTGGCTGAGCGCCACCGCCGTGGCCTGCGCGATCACGTCGCGGCTGAACAGCGACAGCTCCATGCCGGCCTGGCCCTGGGTGATGCCGTCGCACATCGCCGGCACGCCGCCGGCCACCTGCGCAGTGGCACCCGCCGCCCGCGCCGCCTGGCGGATCAGCGCCGGATAGCCCTCGAACGGTTGGTGCGCCGAGAGCATGTCGTTGTAGGCGCTGACGATGCCGAGATTGGGTGCGATCGTGCCTTTCAGCCGCGTCTTGGAATCGACGTCGCTGGCAGCGAAACCGTGCGCGAGGTTGCCGCAGCTGAGGTGCTTGCGCGCGGGCTCGCGCGGCACGGCGTCAATGGCGGCAAGGTAGCGCTGGCGCAGCGGCGCGCTGCGCTCGCGGATGCGGCGGGTGATCGCCTCGAGGTGCGGGTGGGTGCTCATGTGCGATTCCTCTGTGGATGCCCTGCACCGGTTCAGGGTGTCCGCAAATCATGGGTGACTTGCCGTGCGGCCAGCACGCACGTGCTGGCCGCAGCGTAGCCGAGTCCAGGCGCGTGCCGGATTCGGCACCCTTCGGCAAGTCCGGTGTGGACGCGGGCGCAGGCTTCCATGGCCGGGCGCGCCTGGGTGCGGCGACAGGCGCGGCTCGCGACAGGCATCACGGGCACCAGTGCACCTGCAGCGGCGCGCCGGGCAGATCGAAGACCAGGCTGATCGGCATCTGCGCGGGATCGGACACCACCAGGGCGCGCTCGAACACGGCCAGCTTGTCCTGTCCGCGCAGCAGCAGCACGCGTGCCCGCGCACGCGCCAACCCCGCGGGGGTCAGCGTGATGCGTTGCGTGTAAGGGCCGGCTACCTCGCAGCCGCTGGCATCCAGCGCTGCGTAGGCGTGCGTCTCGGCGCGCACGGTGGCGAGATCGCGTGATCCGGGAAACAGCGAGGCGGTGTGGCCGTCGTCGCCCATGCCCAGCACCACCACACTAGGCGCCAGGCCGGATTCGCCCAGCCGGGCATCGGCAGTCCGCGCGGCGGCGGCGGCGTCGAGGCTGCCGGCCGGCAGCAGCGGCGAGAACCGCGCCGCTTGTGCCGGACCGGTCAGCAGCGTGCGCCGCACCAGCGCGTCGTTACGGCCGGCGGCATCGTCGGTGACGCGCTCGTCGACCAGGCCGATGTCGATCTGCACCCAGGGCAGCGCGGTCGCGGCCAGTTCGGCGAACACCGGCGCCGGCGTGCTGCCGCCCGAAACCAGCAGCAAGGCGCGACCGTGGCGCGCGAGATCGGCGCGCAGCCCGGTGGCGATGGTGTCGGCGGCTGCGCGTGCCCACTGCGCGGCATCGGCGCAGGGAAAGAAGTGGCAGCGGGCGTGGGCGTCCGCGGGCAGGGCGCGCGGTTCGCTCATGCGCAGGCTCCGCCCGGCAACGTGCCGCAATGGTGCACATCGGCGCGTCCGGAGGCGATCGCCAGCGCGCCCAGCAGCCCGGGCTGCGCGTGCACGATGGCGGCGCTGGGAATGTTTGTCAGGGTGGCGCCGAAGCGTCCCTTGGCGGCGAAACGTTCGCGGAAGCCGCCGGCCTGCAGTCGCGGCAGCAGTTGCGGGATCAGCCCGCCGGCGAGCAGCACGCCGTCCCAGGCGCCGTAGGCCAGCGCCAGATCACCGGCCACGCTGCCCAGGATCAGTGCGAAGCGGTCCAGTGCGTTGGAAGCCAGCGCGTCGCCGCGCAGCGCATCGGAAGTGACCGCCTCCGGCGTCAGCGCCGGCGCCGGCACGCCGTGCACCTCGGCTAGCGCGCGGTACAGATTGAGCAGGCCGCCGCCGCACACCAGACGTTCGTTGGACACGCGATCGAAGCGTGCCGCCAGCACACGCAGCAGCTCGGCCTCCAACGCGTCCTGCGGGGCAAAGCCGATATGACCGCCTTCGGTTTCCAGCACCAGCCAGCGTCTGTCGTGACGCAGAACGGCGGTGGCGCCGAGGCCGGTGCCGGGTCCGAGCACCGCGAAGCTGCCATCGGCGGGCGCATCCATCCGCGGCAAGCCGGGACCGATGACGGCGAGGTCGGTATCCTGCAGCGCCGCCAGGCTGGCACCCATCGCGGCGAAATCGTTGACCAGCTGGATGCGCGGGATCTCCAGCAGACCGCGCAATGCCGCGCAGTCGATCTGCCAGGGATGGTTGGTGATGCGAGCGCGGCCCTGCTCGACGCGGCCGGCCACGGCGAATACCGCCACCGTGGGGCGTGCCGCGCGTGCGCGCAGGTAGCTGCGCGTCGCGGCCTCCAGCGAAGGGTGCTCGGCGACGCGCAGGCTGACCAGGGTGGCGTGGTCGACGCCGCGCGCGGCATCGGCAAGGACCAGGCGCAGGTTGGTGCCGCCCAGGTCGGCCAGCAGTACGCTGCCGGCGCTCATGCCAGCGCCCGCGCGGCGCGCGCCAGCGACTGCGGCAGGAACGCCTGCGCCTGTTGCGGACCCCACGACCCGGCCACGTAGGGTATGGCCTCGCAGCCGGCATCGCGCCAGGCGTTGTCGATGCTGTCGATCCAGCGCCAGGCGGCTTCGACCTCGTCGTCGCGCACGAACAATGCAGAGCGGCCGTTGAGCGCATCCAGAAACAGCCGTTCGTAGGCGATGCGCCGGCGCCGCGTGGGCGGCATCGACAGGTCCAGCGGCAGCGGCTGCAGTTCCATCGCCCCCCATTCCGGACCGGCCAGGCTGCTCATCAGCTGCAGTTCGATGTTCTCCTCCGGCTGCAGGCGGATCAGCAGGCGGTTGGGCAGCGCCTGCTGGCGCTGGGGTTTCTCGAACAGCCAGTGCGACACCGGCTTGAAGGTGACCACGACCTGCGTGGAGCGTTCGGCCAGGCGCTTGCCGGTGACCAGATGAAACGGCACGCCGGCCCAGCGCCAGTTGTCGATATGCGCACGCAGCGCCACGAAGGTTTCGATGGACTGGCCTTCGAGCTGGGTGAAGCCGCCCACCGCCTGCGCGCCGACCACACCGGACTGGTACACGCCGCGCACCGATTCGCTGGCGGCGGTATCAGCCGTGAGCGGGCGCAGCGCGCGCAGCGCCATCAGCTTGTTGTCGCGCACGGTGTCGGCGTCGAGCGCCGACGGCGGTTCCATGGCGATCAGGCACAGCAGTTGCAGCATGTGGTTCTGCACCATGTCGCGCAGTGCGCCGTAGTGCGAGTAGTACTGTTCGCGGCCATCCACGCCGGCGGTCTCGGCCACCAGGATGTCCACGCGCTCGATCCAGCGCCGGCTCCACACCGCCTCCAGCAGGGTGTTGCCGAAGCGCATCGCCAGCAGGTTCTGCACGGTCGCCTTGCCGAGGTAGTGATCGAGCCGGAACACGCGCGATTCGGGCACGCATTGCGCGATGGCGGCATTGATGGCGCGTGCGCTGGCCAGGTCGCGGCCGATGGGCTTTTCCAGCAGCAGGCGCGCCGGATCGTCGAGCAGGCCGGCCTGCTTGAGGCCCTGCGCAATCGGTACGAACAGATCCGGCGGTACGGCGAGGTAGCTCAGCAGACCGCCCTCGGACTTGATGTCGAGGCCGGCCGCCAGCGCCTCGGGGCGGCTGAGGTCCACCGCGGTGTAATCGGTGCGCTTGAGCAGTTCGCGCAGGGCGTCCGCGTCGGCGGCGTCGCCGGCACGCTTGCTGACGCGCTCGCCGAGCCAGTTGCGGAACGCCTCGTTCGAGTCGAAGCGGGTCTTGGCGACTGCATGAAGGCGGAAGCCATGCGGCAGCAGGCGATCGCGCAGCAGGTTGGCCAGCGCGGGAACCACTTGCCCGGCGGCCAGGTCCCCGGTGGCGCCGAACAGCAGGAATTGCTCGTGCATCAAATCTCCTCGTGCAGCGCGGCTCCGTTGCTGGCGACCACGCGGCTGTAAAAGTGTGCGCTGTCCTTGGGGGTGCGCTCGAGGGTGCCGTAGTTGACGTGCACCAGGCCGAAGCGCTTGGCGAAACCCAACGACCACTCGAAATTATCCATCAAAGACCAGGCCATGTATCCGCGGATATCGGAGCCGGCCCGGATGGCGTCACGCAGCGCGAGCAGGTGCCTGCGCAGGTAGTCGATGCGCAGCGGATCGCGCACGCGCCCGTCAGCCGCCACCGGCGGGTCGTAGAAGGCGGCGCCGTTCTCGGTGATGTAGACCGGCGGGTTGTCGTAGCGCTCGCGGATCCAGGCCAAGGTGTCGGTGAGGCCTTGCGGAAACACTTCCCATCCGGTCTCGGTGTAGGTGCCCAGTTTCTGGATCACGCGGCCGGCGCGCACCGGCCAGGCGCCGGGGTCATCGCGCGTGACGCTGCGCGTGTAGTAGTTGAAGCCGATGAAGTCCAGTTTCTGGCGGATCAGATCGAAGTCGGCCGCCGGCCACTGCGGCCAGGCATTGCCGAAGATCTCGCGCAGTTCCTCGGGATAGCGGCCCAGGAACACCGGATCGAGGTACTGCCCGTTCATGTAGGCATGCGCGCGGCGCGTGGCGGCCTGATCGGCGGGCGACTCGCTGGCGGCGTACTTGGGCTCCAGATTCACCACCAGGCCGATCTGGTGCCGGCCCACGGCGCGGTAGCGCTGCACCGCCGCGCCGTGCGCGCGCAGCAGGTGGTGGGCGGCGATAGGCGCCTCGTACAGGCTGCGATGGCCCGGCGCCAGCGCGCCGTGCAGGTAGCCGCCGTCGGTGACCACCCACGGTTCGTTGAGCGTGGCCCAGTGGCGCACGCGGCCGTCCAGAGCCTTGAACATCACCTCGCCGTAATCGGCGAACCAGTGCGCGATGTCGGGGTTGAGCCAGCCGCCGCGATCGTCCAGCGCGGCCGGCAGATCCCAGTGGAACAGGGTCGCCATCGGCGTGATGCCGTGCGCCAGCAGTTCATCCACCAGGTGCGAGTAGAAATCCAGCCCCTTGGCGTTGACGCGGCCGCGCCCTTCCGGCAGCACGCGCGCCCAGGCAATGCTGAAACGATAGGCCTGCATGCCCAGCCGCGCCATCAGCGCTACGTCCTCACGCCAGCGCCGGTAGTGGTCGCAGGCGACATCGCCGGTGTCGCCGCCGATGGTGAGTCCCGGGGTGTGCACGAAGCGCTCCCAGATACTGGGGCCGGCGCCGTCGGCCAGCGGCGAGCCTTCGATCTGGTAGGCCGAAGTGGCGCTGCCCCACAGGAAACCCGGGGGAAATACGGTATCGGTGGCCATGACGAATCCGTGCGTGGGGATGGTCGTGTAAACGATTACATGCGAGGATAACTGAACGCGTCACGGGTGAGTAGCGCGTCAGGCGAGGAAACCGGGTAATGAGCGGTGTCGAGCTCGAAAGCGTGCGCAAGGTCTATCCCAACGGGCGCGCCGCCATCGCCGCCGCCAGCTTTGCCATCGAGCCGGGCGAGCTGATCGTGTTCGTGGGACCCTCGGGCTGCGGCAAGACGACCCTGCTGCGCATGATCGCGGGACTCGAGGAGATCACCTCCGGCACGCTGCGCATCGCCGGGCGCGTGGTCAACGACCTGCCGCCGAAGGATCGCGATATCGCGATGGTGTTCCAGAACTACGCGCTGTATCCGCACATGAGCGTGGCCGAGAACATGGGTTTCGGGCTCAAGCTGCGTGGCGCGCCGCGTGCCGACATCGAGCGCAAGGTGCAGGCGGCGGCGGAGACCCTGGGTCTGGGCGCGGTATTGCAATCCAGGCCGGGGCAACTTTCCGGGGGCCAGCAGCAGCGCGTGGCGCTGGGCCGTGCGCTGGTACGCGAGCCCAAGGTGTTTCTGCTCGACGAGCCGCTGTCCAACCTCGACGCCAAAATGCGCCTGTCGATGCGCGTGGAAATCGCGCGTCTGCACCGGCGCCTGGGCACGACCATGATCTACGTCACCCACGACCAGATCGAGGCGATGACCCTCGGCCAGCGCATCGTGGTGCTGAAAGACGGCGTGATCCAGCAGATCGATACGCCGATGCGACTGTACCGGGCGCCGGTCAACCTGTTCGTGGCCGGGTTCCTGGGCAGCCCAGCCATCAACACGCTGCGTGGACGCTACCGGACGGTGGCCGGTGGCGCGCTGGAGATCGCCGCCGACACGCGCCTGGCGCTAGGCCTCTCGCCGGCGGTGTGCGCACGGCTGCAGCAGCACGACGGCTGCGAACTGGTACTGGGCTTGCGCCCCGAAGCGTTGCGCCTGGCGACGGCCGATCAGCCCGCACACTGGCCGCGCTGTACGGCACTGGTCGAGGTGGTCGAGCCGGTCGGCAGCGAAGTGTTCGTGGCCATGCGCTGGAATACCTGCGCCTTGACCGCGCGCCTGCCGCCGACGGTATTGCCCGCAGTGGGCGAAAGCCTGGCACTGAGTTTTGACCCGGACGATCTGCTGTTCTTCGATGCCGATAGCGAGGCGCGCATCGACAGCGCATGACGAAGCCTGGGCTCCGGCCCCGGGATTCCGGACGCGCGGAGCACGGCGCGCGCATAGTGCAGCGCCCGTAACCGGACAGCATCGACGTTTACCTTGGCGTCGCAGGTTCGCGCGCGGGTTATTGCCGGGCGATATGATCTTGGCCTGCGTCGCCGCACGAGGAATCTGGTCTTGGACATTGCCGCAGGCCCGTGCGCCCTTACGCCCCTGCGAACGCCGCTGGCGCCGTACCGCGCATGGACCTGCACGCGTCCGACCTGATCGGCCTGATCGCCGCGCTGGGCAGCGGTTTGCTGCTCGGCATCGAGCGTGAGCGCCACAAGGGCCGCGGTCCGCGGCGGCAGCCGCTGGGCTTGCGCAGCTTTCTGTTGGCGGCGCTGGCCGGTGCGGTCGCCATCCGGCTGGGCGATGCGGCGCTGGCGGTGACGCTGCTGGCCGCCGCGGCATTCGCGCTGGCCGGCTACCTGCGTGCGCGCGACGACGATCCCGGTCTGACCACCGAGCTGGCGTTGCTGCTGGCAGTCCTGCTCGGCGCGCTGGCGATGCGCGCGCCGGCAGGGGCGGCGGCGCTGGCGGTGCTGACCACGCTGGCGCTGGCCGCGAAGACGCGGCTGCATCATTTCGCGCGGCGCGCGCTCAGTGCCGAAGAACTGCACGCGGGCCTGCTGCTGGCGGCCGCCGTGCTGGTGATCCTGCCGTTGTTGCCGGATCGCCCGTTCACGCTGTTGGCCGGACTTAATCTGCGCACGCTGTGGGTTTTGGCGTTGCTGGTGATGGCGATCCAGAGTCTCGGCCACGTGACGTTGCGCCTGCTGGGCCCGGCGCGCGGACTGGCGCTCAGCGGCCTGGTCGGCGGGTTCGTCTCCAGCACCGCCACCATCGGCGCGCTGGGCCAGCGCGCGCGGCAGCAGCCGGCACTGTTCGCGGCCTGCCTCGGTGGCGCGCTGCTGTCGAACATCGCCACCGTGCTGCAGTTGGCGCTGCTGGTCGGCGCGCTGGCGCCGGAACTGCTGTTGCATCTGTCGGCGCCGCTGCTGGCGGCCGGTGTGGTGGCGCTGATCACGGCGGCGATCGCGTTGCGTCGCGGCGTAGCGCGTGTGGAACGCGTGGCATTGCCGTTGCAGCGGCGGCCCTTCGATCCGCGTCATGCGCTGGGCTTTGCACTGCTGGTCAGCGTAGTGCTGCTCGGGGCGGACGCGGCGCGGCGCGCGCTCGGGGCGACCGGCGCGCTGCTGGCGGCGACCGTGGCCGGATTGGCCGACGCGCACGCCGCCGCGGTCTCGGTCGCGCAGTTGACGGTGGATGGACATCTGACGCCCGGGCTGGCGCCGGTCGCGGTGCTGGCGGCTTTCAGCAGCAACGCGCTCAGCAAGTGCGCCGCGGCATGGATCGCCGGCGGGCTGCGGTTTGCGGCGCCGCTGGCCGTTGCGCAGGCGGCGATCGTCGGCGGCGCGTGGCTGGCGTGGTGGATCGTCGGCGCTTAAGTTGACGGCGGGCCGGTCGGCTCGACCGGCCGCGCCGCGGCTGCCGGACGGTCCATCAGCTCCACCTCGGCGTGCGCCAGCGCGTCCAGCGCGCGCAACTCGGCGACCGCCTCGCGGCGCTGGAACAGCAGCAGGTCGAGCGGATACCACAGCATCACCCAGCCGAGGATCTGCACGCCTTCGCCCAGCCAGTCGAGCAGCGGCAGCCGGCGCAGCTCCTGGCCGACCAGAGTGGTCGAGGCCAGGATCAGCATGCCGACCAGCAGCGCGCGCCACGCCAGACGCATGCGCGCGCGCAGCAGTCGCGCGGCCTGGTCGCGCTCGTAGGTGAAATGGTTGTGCACCGCCGCGTCGATGGTGTCGGCGGCATCGTGCAGTTCGGGCGGCAGATACACGCGCAGGCGCAGGGCGCCGCGCGGGTCGAGTTCCTGAGCGTAGGAAAGCAGATAGCGATGCGCGTGCGGATCCAGCGCGCGCTCGCGGAACGGCGCCGGGTCGAGCACGTCGAACAGTTGCGCCAGACTGTGCAATTCGAGCTCGATAGTGGGGACAGCAACATTCGCCATGCGGCCGATTCTGCCGGGTGCCGCGGCCATGCGCGAGCGCCGCAGCCGGGCCGTGCAGATCGCGCTTTCCCGCAGTGTCAGCGCCGTGGGCCGGGCTGACAGGCCCGGCGCTCTCCCTCAGGGTCGGGCCGGGCCTTGCAGCCCGGCCTGACCGCGTGCCACCCCGCGGCCAGATCCCGCGCGAGCGGGCCATCCGGCCTGCACGGGATGAGTT
>JAJYQO010000007.1 GCA_021794575.1 Pseudomonadota bacterium
AAATCACTCAAATCACGCTTGGCAGTACTGGCCGTGGCGTCGGTATTCAGCCTCGGCGCCAACGCCGCGCAGATTACCGGCGCCGGCAGCACGTGGGTTTATCCACTGGTGGCCAAATGGTCGGTGGCCTACGCCAAGGAAACCGGTATCCAGGTCAACTATCAGTCGATTGGTTCGGGCGGCGGCATCGCCCAGATCAAGGCCGGCACCGTGGCCTTCGGCGCCAGCGACATGCCGCTGACCCCGGAAGAACTGGCCAAGAACGGCCTGATCCAGTTCCCCACCGCCATCGCGGGCGAGGATCTGGTCTACAACCTGCCCGGCATCAAGGCCGGTGAACTGATCCTCTCCGGCCCGGTGGTGGCCGATATCTACCTCGGCAAGATCAAGCAGTGGAACGCCCCCGCGATCGCCAAGCTCAACCCCGGCCTGAAATTGCCGGACATGGCGATCACCGTGGTGCACCGCTCGGATGGCTCGGGCACCACCTTCACCTTTGCGGACTACCTGTCTAAGATCAGCCCGGAGTGGAAGGCAAAGGTTGGCGCCAACACCTCGATCGCCTGGCCGGTCGGCGTGGGCGGCAAGGGCAACGAGGGCGTCGCATCCTACGTGCAGCGCATTCGCGGCTCCATCGGCTACGTCGAGTACGCCTATATCCTGGAGAGCAAGATGGACTATGCGCGCATGTACAACCGTGACGGCAAGCTGGTCAGCCCCAGTCTGCAGGGCTTCCAGGATGCCGCCGCGCATGTGGATTTCACCAAGGCCCGGGATTTCTACGTGATCCTGACCGACCAGCCCGGCCCGGGAACCTGGCCAATCTCCGGCTGCACCTGGCAGATCCTGCGCAAGGACGCACCCAAGGCCACCAACGAGGCGGTCACCAGGTTCTTCGACTGGGGCTTCGAGAAAGGCCAGTCCATGGCAAGATCCATCGCCTTTGGCCCGCTGCCCCCGAGCACGGTGGATGCGATCAAGGCTTATTGGAAGCAGAATCTCGGAATCTGATTTCGGATCATCACAGGGTGAATTGAGATGAAAGTCTCCGAGGCGGCGCGCGATGCCCAACCCATCGCCGCCACCGCGGATAAAAAGTCCGCCGGGCCGCGTGCGCGCATCTCGGCGGATTTTTTGTTCCGCAATTTGAGTGCCGCGGTGGCGATGCTCGTCGCCATCTCGCTGCTCGGGATTCTCATCGCGCTGTGGCGCGAGGGCTGGGATGCCCTGCACCACTTCGGCTGGAGGTTTCTCGTCAGCACCTCGTGGAACCCTGTCAGCGAGCACTTCGGCGCGCTGGTGTTTATCGTGGGCACGCTGATCAGCTCGGCGATCGCGTTGATCATCGCGGTACCAGTCAGTTTCGGCATCGCCCTGTTCATTTCGGAAATGGCGCCGCGCTGGCTGCGCAACCCGGTTTCTGCCGCCATCGAATTGCTGGCGGCCATCCCCAGCGTCATTTACGGCATGTGGGGTTTGCTGGTGTTCGCGCCGTGGTTCGGCAACTTCGAGCCCTGGATCAATGACCATCTGGGCGCGCTCCCCGGCATCGGCTTGCTGTTCCAGGGACCGCCGATGGGCATCGGCATGCTCAGTGCCGGCATCGTGCTGGGCATCATGATCATCCCGTTCATCGCAGCGATCATGCGCGACGTGTTCCTGATCACTCCGGCGCCGCTCAAGGAGTCCGCCTACGCCATGGGCGCGACCAAATGGGAAGTGGCGCGCAAGGTGATCCTGCCGTATACACGCACTGCCGTGACCGGTGGCATCTTTCTTGGCCTCGGCCGCGCGCTGGGTGAAACCATGGCGGTGACCTTCATCATCGGCAACGCCGACAACCTCAGCGCCAGCCTGCTGATGCCGGGCAGTTCGATCGCCTCGGTGATCGCCAATGAATTCACCGAAGCCACCACGCATCTGTACAAGTCCGCGCTGCTGGCGCTGGGCCTGATCCTGTTCGTCATCACCTTCATCGTGCTGGTGCTGGCCAAGATGTTGCTGCTGCGCCTGGATCGCATGGAGGGGCGCAAGGCATGATCTCGCGCTATCAACGCCGCAAGCTGGTCAACCTGTTCAACTTGGGCATCGCCGTGCTGGCCACGATCTTCGGCGTGTTCTGGCTGATCTGGATCCTGTGGACTACGTTGCGTTATGGCGCCAGCTCGGTGAATTGGGCCTTGTTCACCCAGGACACCCCGGCGCCGGGGTCCAGTGGGGGCGGCCTGCGCAACGCGTTTGTCGGCAGCCTGATCCTGCTGGGCATAGCGGTGGCGATCGGCGCGCCGGTGGGCGTGCTGGCCGGCACTTGGCTGGCCGAGTTCGCCGCGCGGCGCAAGCTGGGCGCCGTGGTGCGTTTTCTCAACGACATCCTGCTCAGCGCGCCATCGATTATCATCGGCCTGTTCGCCTACGCCATCATCGTCGATCCGAGCGGCCACTTCTCGGCCTATTCGGGTGGCGTCGCGCTGGCCCTGATCCTGATTCCGGTGGTGGTGCGCACCACCGACGAGATGCTGCGCCTGGTACCGGGCTCACTGCGCGAAGCGGCGATCGCGCTGGGCACGCCCTATTGGAAACTGGTGACGCGCATCACCTGGCGTGCTTCGGCCTCGGGCATTCTCACCGGTGTGCTGCTGGGTATTGCGCGTATCAGTGGTGAAACCGCGCCACTGCTGTTCACGGCGCTCAACAACCAGTTTTGGAGCACCAGCCTTGACCATCCCATCGCCAACCTGTCGATGGTGATCTTCCAGTTCGCGATGAGCCCCTATTCCAACTGGCAGTCCATGGCCTGGGCCGGGGCGTTCATCGCAGTGGCCTTCATCCTGCTGCTCAACCTGGTCGCACGAGCACTGCTGGGACGCCGCAACCGCAAGGCCTAGTCCCCAGCATCTCGTGCCGCCGTCCCGGAGTTCGATCATGTCCGCCACGCCCCGTATCCATCCGCGCGCCGAGCCTGGCGAAACCGCCGCGACGGCCGGCATGGGCGCGATCAAGATCGACGTCCGCTCGCTGAACTTCCACTATGGACGGTTCCAGGCACTGAAGGACGTCTCCATCCAGATCGAGGAACGGCAGGTCACCGCTTTCATCGGACCCTCGGGCTGCGGCAAGTCCACCCTGCTGCGCACCTTCAATCGCATGTTCGAGATCTACCCCGAGCAGCGCGCCGAGGGCGAGATCCTGGTCGACGGCGAGAACATCCTGAGATCGAAAAAGGACATCGCCCTGATCCGCGCCAAGATCGGCATGGTGTTCCAGAAGCCGACACCGTTCCCGATGTCGATCTTCGAAAACATCGCCTTCGGCATTCGCCTGTACGAGAAACTGTCCAAGGCCGAAATGCACGTGCGCGTCGAGGGCTGCCTGCGCCAGGCTGCGCTCTGGGATGAGGTCAAGGACAAGCTGCACCAGACCGGCACCAGCCTGTCCGGCGGCCAGCAGCAGCGCTTGTGCATCGCGCGCGCCGTTGCGATCAAGCCGGAAATCGTGCTGCTGGATGAGCCCTGCTCCGCGCTCGATCCCATCTCCACGGCCAAGGTCGAGGAGATGATCGAAGAACTAAAGAACAACTACACCGTCGTCATCGTCACCCACAACATGCAGCAGGCCGCGCGCGTGTCCGACAAGACGGCTTTCATGTACCTGGGCGAGTTGATCGAGTTTGGCGACACCGAAAAAATCTTCACCAAACCCGACAAGAAGCAGACCGAGGACTACATCACCGGCCGCTTCGGCTGAACCAACGTATCACGAGGACAGGACTATGCCGACCAGCAACGAACACATCCTGCACAGCTATGACGAGGAATTGTCCCGCCTGAAGGGCGAGCTGGGTCGCATGGGCCAGATCGCCGTGGCCCAGATCGAAGCATCGATGGACGTGCTGGAGCGCCGCGACAGCCGGGCTGCGGAACGCGTGATCCTCAATGACGAGGCCATCGACCAGTTAGAAGCCTCGGTGAGCCACGACGTGCTGCTGCTGCTGGCTCGGCGTCAGCCGATGGCGCGCGATCTGCGCGAGGTGATGGCCGCACTGCGCATCGCCGCCGACATCGAGCGCATCGGCGACTACGCCGCCAACGTGGCCAAACGCTCGATGGCGCTCAACCTGAGCGCGCCGATCGCGCCCGCCGCCAACCTGCCGGCGCTGACCGAAACCGCGGTCGAACTGGTGCGCGACGTGCTGGTGGCGTACCGCGAAGGCGACGCCGAGCTTGCGCGCCTGGTCTGGGAGCGCGATGTCGAGCTGGACGCGCTGTACACCTCGCTATTCCGCGAGCTGCTGACCTACATGATGGAAGACCCGCGCAACATCACGCCGGCCACACACGTGCTGTTCATGGCCAAGAACATCGAGCGCATCGGCGACCACGCCACCAACATTGCCGAAAACGTCTGGTTCCTGGTCAATGGCACGCCGCTGCAGGAGCCGCGCAAGAAAGGCGATCTGACCTCGACGCCGGCGATCGATCCCGAGCGCGCACCGCATGGCTAGGCACGCGATCGACGACCGAAGCATGCGTTGTTTCGGACGTCTAAACGTCCATTGCCTTGCCGCGTGGACGCGGCACGCGTATGCTCTGACACATGTCAAGCATTCCGCTCTTCCGCGCGTCGCGCTCACGATGTAGCGCCTGATCGAATCCGCGCCGCCGCGCTTCATGCGCGCCTTATCTCTTTCCGCAGCGGAGTTGTCATGATTCTTTCCAGCATCACCGACACGATCGGCCGTACGCCGGTCGTGCGCATCAATCGTCTTGCGCCCGAGGGCGTGGAGATGTACGTCAAGGTCGAATCGTTCAACCCCGGCGGCTCGGTCAAGGATCGCCTGGCGTTGGCCGTGATCCTCGACGCCGAGCGCAGCGGCGAGCTCAAGCCCGGCCAGACCGTGGTCGAGGCCACATCGGGCAATACCGGCATCGCGCTGGCCATGGTCTGCGCCGCGCGCGGCTATCCGTTCGTGGCGTTCATGACCGAGACGTTTTCGATCGAGCGACGCAAGCTGATGCGCGCCTACGGCGCCAAGGTCATCCTGACGCCTGCCGCCGAACGCGGCTCCGGCATGGTGCGCCGCGCGCAGGCGTTCGCGACCAGACACGGTGCGTTCCTGGCGCGGCAGTTCGAGAACCCGGCCAATCCGGCCTGGCACCGCAACACCACCGCGGCAGAGATACTCCAGGACTTCGCCGGACGCCGGCTGGACTACTTCGTATCCGGCTGGGGTACCGGCGGCACGCTGACCGGCGTCGGGCAAATGCTGAAACTGGCCCGCCCCGACGTAGAGACCATCGCCACTGAGCCCGCCACTGCCGCATTGCTGAAGGGCGAAGAGTGGCATCCGCACAAGATCCAGGGATGGACACCGGATTTCGTGCCGGCCGTGCTGGATCGCAGCGTGTCGCAGCGCATCCTCACCGTCACCGAGGACGAAGCGCGTGCCCAGGCACGCGCCCTGGCGAGCGAGGAAGGCATCCTGGTCGGCTTGTCCTGCGGCGGCACGTTCGCCGCCGCGCTGCAGGTCGCACGGCAGGCACAGCCGGGCAGCGTGGTGCTGGCGATGCTGCCGGACACCGGCGAGCGCTACCTCTCGACCTGGCTGTTCGAGGGCGTCAACGAAGGCTCGGACGACGCCTGGCTGCAGACGCTCGAGGGCGGCTGAGCTTCAGCGGAACAGGCGCACGCCGCGCTTGCGGCGCGCGCCCCCGACCATGCCGTAGAGGCTGATCAGCAGCCAGGCCAGTTCCAGCGTGAATGCCGGCCAGTTGAAGGCGCCTAGCAACAGCGACACGATCACGCCGAGCGCGCCCAGCGCGTTGAACGTCTGATTGCCCAGACCATCGCCGCGCAGGCGGCCGGACTGCACCAGAAAGTAGGCCAGCACGATCAGCACCGCGCCGGCGAATCCAACGTAGTCGAACCATTGCAGCGTCATCTCAGCCTCCCGCGCGGCGCTGGCGCCGCGCCTCGAACAGCGCGATGCCGGCCGCCACCGAAACGTTCAGGCTTTCCATGGCGCCGGCCATGGGAATGCGTGCCAGATGATCGCACGCCTCGCGCGTCAGCCGCCGCATGCCCTCGCCCTCGGCGCCCAGCACCAACGCCAGCGGGCCGCGCAGATCCAGTGCATCCAGCACGGCCGCGCCCGGCGCACCCCCATCCAAGCCGACCAGCCAGACGCCGGCATCCTTGAGCGCCGCCAGGCTGCGCGCCAGATTGCCCACCTGCAGCAGCGGCACGCGCTCGGCGCCGCCGGCAGCGGCACGGCGTGCCACCGGCGTCAGGCTCGCGGCGCGGTCGCGCGGCACCAGCACCGCGGTGACGCCGGCCGCTGCCGCCGAGCGCAGGCAGGCGCCCAGGTTGTGCGGATCGGTGACGCCGTCGAGCACCAGCAACAACGCGTCGCGGCCGGCTTGCGCAAGTAGGTCGGGCAGGCTGCGCTCGTCGCTCAGCGGCGCGGCCACGCACTGCGCCGCGATACCTTGGTGGCGCGCGCCGCCGGCGATGCGCTCCAGCGCCGCGCGCGGCCGCAATTCGACCGCGATGTCCTGCCGACGCGCCAGTTCGGCCAGCGCGGCAAGACGCGGATTGTTGGCGTCGCGCTGGAGCCACAGCTCGCGCACGCGCGCCGCGCCCTCGGTCAGCACCGCCTCGACCGGATTGATGCCGACGATCCACTCCGCGCTCACGCGCCGCGTCCGTCAAGCAGGCGCAGGTCGATCTTGCGATCCTCGAGACTGGCGCGCAGCACCTGCACCTGCACCGGATCGCCCAGACGGTAGGCACGGCGTGTGCGCTCGCCCTGCAGCAGCCGGCGCTGCGCATCGAAATGGTAGTAGTCGGCAGGCAACTGGGTGACGTGCACCAGACCGCTGATGCGCGTCTCGATCATCTGCACGAACAGGCCAAATGAAGTCACGCCGGTGACCACGCCGGCGTAGCGCGCGCCGACATGGCGCTCCATGAACGCGCACTGGTAGCGCTCGTCGACCTCGCGCTCGGCTTCGTCGGCCACGCGCTCGCGCCGCGAGCAATGCTGCGCCAGGGCGGTCATCGCCTCGGGCGTGTAGGCGTAGCCGGCCGGCGTGCCGCCCGCCAGCGCGTGCCCGATCGCGCGATGCACCAGCA
Organism: Pseudomonadota bacterium; assembly: GCA_021794575.1. GTDB lineage: Bacteria > Pseudomonadota > Gammaproteobacteria > Xanthomonadales > Rhodanobacteraceae > Metallibacterium. Next base: position 7,132 of record JAJYQO010000007.1, read on the forward strand.
GATCGGGATAGCGCCGGATCGGCGAGGTGAAATGGGTGTAGGCATCCAGTGCCAGCCCGAAGTGGCCGCCGTTCTGCGCCTGATAAACCGCCAGCGATTGCGCGCGCAGCAGTACCGATTGCAGCAGCAGCGCCTCCGGCCGTTCGCCGACGCGTGCCAGCAGTTGCCTGAAGTCCTGCGGCGTCACCGCATCCCAGGCCGGCAACCGCAGTTTGAACTCGCGCAGGAACTCCAGCAGATCGGCGTATTTCTCCTGCGGCGGTCTCTCGTGCACGCGATACAGCACCGGCAAGCGCCGTCGCGCCAGGTAGCGCGCCGCCTGGACGTTGGCGGCGATCATGCACTCCTCGATCAGCCGATGCGCGTCGTTGCGCTCGTAGGCGCCCAGCGCCTGCACCTCGCCGGCGGCATCCAGGCGGAAATGCATTTCCGGGCTATCGAACTCGATGGCGCCGCGCGCTGCGCGCGCCGCCGCCAGCACGCGGTACAGCGCATGCAGGTCGGCGATGGCCGGCCACAGCGCACCCAGCGCCTTGCGCGCCGCCGGCTCGCCGCTGAGCGCTTGCCACACCTGCGTGTAGGTCAACCGCGCGTGCGACCGGATCACGGCGTGCGCGAAGCGCGCGCGCGTCACCTGCCCCCGCGCATCGATACGCATCTCGCAGACCAGCGCCAGGCGGTCGACTTCGGGCTTCAGCGAACAGATACCGTTGGACAGTACCTCCGGCAACATCGGCACCACGAAGCCGGGGAAGTACACCGAGGTGCCGCGCGCCTCGGCCTCGCCATCCAGCGCGCTGCCCACCGGCACGTAATACGCCACGTCGGCGATGGCCACCCACAGACGAAAACCGCCATCTCCCAGCGGCCTGACATGCACTGCATCGTCGAAATCGCGGGCATCCTCGCCGTCGATGGTCACCAGCGGCAGCGCGCGCAGATCCTCGCGATCGGCATGCAAACCCGCATCCACCTGCAGCGGCGTGGCGGCAGTCTCGGCGCGCACGGCATCCGACCACTGCTGCGGCAGGTCGTGCGCGGCGATAGCCATGCGCACGATCAGCGAGGGCGTCAGCTTCTCGCCCAGCGATTCGACGATGCGCCCGATCGGCCCGCGCGCGCCGTCCGGCGCATCGGTGATTTCGGCGATCACGATTTGTCCGTCGCGCGCCGCGAGATCTTGACCGGCGGGAATCAGTACCGGCTGGTGCAGCCGCTTGTCGTCGGGCAGCACCGTGACGATGCCGCGCGCGCGCGCCACGCGGCCGACCAGGCGCGGATTGCGCCGCTGCAGTATCTCGACGATGGCGCCCTGCCGGCGTCCGCGCCGGTCGACACCCACCACGCTGGCCAGCACGCGATCGCCATGCAGCACCTTGCGCATCTCCAGCGGCGCCAGATACAGGTCATCGCCACCGCTGTCCGCGCGCAGAAAGCCAAAGCCTTCGGCATTGGCGATGATCTGCCCGGCAATCAGGTCCAGCTTGCGCGCAGGCGCGTAGCCGCCGCGCCGATTCAGCAGCAACTGGCCATCGCGCAGCATCGCTGCCAGGCGTTTGGCCAGCGCCGCCTGGCGCGCAGCGTCATCGAGTTGCAGCGCCGCGGCGATGGCCTCCTCGGTCATCGGCGCGGCGTGCCCGTCCAACAGCAGCAATATCGCTTCGCGACTTGGGATCGGCTGCTCGTAGCGGGCGGCTTCGCGCGCGGCCTGCGGATCACGCGGGGCCGAGTTGTTTTGCGGCGCACGCGCCTTGCCGCGCCGCGTGCCTTTTCCGTTTGCCGGTCGTGTCATGGCGGCGAGACTCGCCCACCCCCCGCGCAATTGCAAGCCGCGCGCGTTGACAAACCCCAACGGCGCACCTAGATTACGCGGCTCTCGCGCTCATACGCGACGCACCTGCCCAGGTGGCGGAATTGGTAGACGCACTAGTTTCAGGTACTAGCGGGTAAAACCGTGGAGGTTCGAGTCCTCTCCTGGGCACCACTCGACTCGCCAGAGTCCGCAGTACTTCAT
>JAJYQO010000097.1 GCA_021794575.1 Pseudomonadota bacterium
TGGGCCAAGGACATGCAGGGCAATTTCACCGCCGCGCAAAAGACGGTGGCGCAGCGCGCGCGCGCCAACGGACTGGCTGCGCTGGGCCAGTGGACGCGCGGCGCCTGAGGGCAGGGTTGCTCACAGTCGCGCGGTGCGAGCCGCGCATGCGGAACGGGCGCCTCACGGCGCCCGTTTTCGTTCGGCTCATGCCGGCTGGCCGGACCCGTCGAAGCGCAGTTCGAGCGTGGTTATCATGTCGTCGAAGTCTGGGCTGTAGCCTGCGTTGAGGTACGCCTGGACGTGCTTGTCAGCATCACGATGCGCTCATGCACTTGAAAAGACGCGGCCCACGTGCCGCGCCTTTTCGAGTGTGGCGGGGGCCATCCATGGCCTCGCGCTGCACTGAGCGGCTGGTTCAGCAGCGCGCGCCGCGGTTGCGGCGCAGCGCGGCGCCGCCGGCCAGTGCGGCCAGCGCCGCCAGACTCAGCAGGCCGAGACCGCCGCCGCCGCCACTCGCGACCGGAGGCGGCGGCGGGACCGCGGCGGTGACCATGCGCGTCGCGGTACCGGTGGTGTTGAAGGCGGCATTGGTGCAGGTGAGCGTGGCGGTGTAGGTGCCGGCGTTGGCGTAGGTGACGGTGACGGTGCCGCTGGTCGAGGTGCCGGGACTGGCGCCGCTGCCGAAATTCCAGCTCAGGCTGGTACTGCCGGGTGCGCCGTTGGCCGAGCAGTTGCCGCTGAAGCTGACCGTGCCGCCGGGCTGGATGCTGACGTTGCCGGCCGGCGCGCTGATCGTCGCCATCGGCAGGGGTGCTACCGCCACCGCCGAGTTGTAGGCGTTGACCAGGCCCCAGCCATAGACGCCGTTGGGTGTGCCGCTGCCGTTGCTGGCGCTGTTGTTCAAGGCCAGGGCGCCGGCCTTCAGCATGTTGTACCCGTTCTGGCCCGGGAAAGCCTGATCGAGCAGGGCCAGGATCGCGGCGGTGGCCTCGGGTGTGGCCGAAGTGCCGCAGAAGGTGGCGCTGGGCGGATTGGTGTTGTTGTTCTGGCCGAAACCGCCGACGCCGGTGACGTCGACGCAGTCCACGGCGGTGAAGTCGGGTTTCTGTCGGGTGGTGACGCCGGTGGCCGGCTGCGAGAACAGTACCGGTCCTTCGGAAGCATAGGGCTCGATGGGATAGCCGCCGCTGCTGCTGGCCTGGGATTGGTCGATGGCGGTGGTGGTGATCTCGTAGGGCTGCGGCAGTGCCGACTGTCCGTAGATGCTGCCGACCGGCGTGTTGGGCACCAGCACGAAGCTGTGGTTGTTGGCGAATACCAGCACCTTGAAATTTTTACCCGGCGTGCCGTTGCGATAGTCGATGTGCAACTGCAGGTTCTGTGTGCTGCTGGTGTTGTTGGTGTACTGATTGCCTTGCACCGGCTGCGGGCCGGGCGAGGTCAACGTGCCCGGGCTGCTGCCGAGGTCGCAGTAGTTGGGCGAGGGCGGTGCCGTCGAGCTGGACGCCGGCCCGACGTTGATGCCCATGTTGCAGGCCAGGATGTTGCCGCTGCTGTCGGTCAGGAACACGTCGTAGTCATTGAGATCGTTGGGCGTGGTCGCGGTCAGCGGCACCGGCCAGGTGTCGTCCCACTCGACGACGTAGGTGACGGTGTCGCCGGCGGCCACCGGAAAACTCATATAGGGCAGCGGATTGCCGGCGGTGCCGAAGTTCTGCGCCTGCGTGTAGGTGTAGGCGTTGCTGGTGCTGTTGGCCGAAGGACTGATCGTGGCGCTGATCGTCGTCGGGTTCCAACTGCCGGCCCAGAACTGCTGGGCGTCGTTGCCGGCGGCGGTCAGCAACTGGATGCCGGGATTGGCGCTGGCGAAGTTTTTCACCGCGGTGGCGAAATTGCCGTCGGTGAACATGGCCACGCCGGGAAAGCCCAGGTCGTCTGCGACGATGGTGGGTTTGAAGCCGCCCTGAGCCTTGCCGAAATTGGTCAGGCACTGCACGAAATCGACGGTGGTGGCCGGCCCGCAGAAGCCCAGCGCGGCGCCCGGCGCCATGTCGTAGACGATCTCCATCATCGCGGCGCCTTCGTTGCCGCTGCCGCCGCCGTTGACGCTGGTATCGATGTACGGCGCCGGATTTTGGGGCAGATCGCCGGTGGCCTGGTCCTGGGTGATGTCGCTGGAAGTGGCCGGCGTGGTTGCGGTCGCTGGGGTCACGGTGCCGACGCCGTCGGAAATGATGCCCACCGAGACGCCGAGGCCGGTCAGACCGGTAGCCTGACGGAACTGCGCCGTGCCCAGGATCTGGTCGCCCTGCGTGTTGACCGATCCGCTGCGCGGCCGGGCGCCGACCGGCGGCAGGTTGCGCCGCACCACCGCGTAGCGCGGGATGGTCACGCGCAGCACCTGCGGCAGCGCCGCGATGGAATACAGCGCGCTGGGGGGTACCCAGGCCTGCACCACGCCCAGCGGCGCGCTGTCCAGCACGCGTGTGGCGCCCAGCGACTGCAGTGTGGCAACGGTTGGCGCGCCGCGCCGTGGGTCGTAATGCAGGTAGACCTGCACTTGGCCGCTGGCGTTGAAGCGCGCGGCCAACGGGGAGGGGCCGGAGGGTTGCGCTTGCGCGGCCAGCGCGCGGGTCTGCATGGCACGCGCCTCGAGAGTGCCGGCGACCGCTGCGATATGCGCGATGCGCGGTGCGAGTTTGGTCAATATGGCGGCGCTCGGCGCGCTCGGCGCGCTCGGCGCGACCGTGGGTGCCATGGCGGCGCTGGCCAGCAGCGGTACGGCGGCCAGTGCCAGTGCGTACTTCAGTCGGTGAAGCATGTGCATTGCCCCTTTGAGCGGATGAGCTCGTCGATTGAAATCCCTATTCCGGCGACTGCGGGGCAGTTGACGGCTTCGCCTCCCCAACCGCGCGGTGGGACGAGTCTAGCGTCATGCCGACTGAACGCCGTGAACGGGCTATGCGATCGCGCCTGCGGGGTGCTCAGGCGGTGGCGTGTCGATGGCGGAATACCCAGACCGCAACCAGGGCCAACAGCAGTACCGGCCCCAGGTTGGCCAGCCACGCCGGAATGCTGTAGACGATGGCCAGATTGACCAGCGCGCGTTGCAGGAAAAACCAGCCCACCGCGATCAGCAGACCGATCAGCAGGCGCTTGCCGAAGCCACCCGCGCGCAGCGTGCCGAAGGCCAGCGGCAGTGTGCACAGCACCAGCATCAGCACGTTCAGCGGATAGAACAGGCGCTGCCACAAGGCGTCGGTGTACAGGCGCGCGTCGAGGCCGTTGCCATGCAGGTAGTCGATATTGCGCAGCAAGTCGCGGACGGCCTGGGCGTTGGGGCTCAACACCGACAGCTCCAGCAGGCGTGGACTGAGGTGGGTGCGCCAGGGTGCCGTGACGCGCACGTCGCGCACGGCGCCGGCGGCGCCGAAGCGGGTCTGCCGCAAGTCATCGAGCTGCCAGCGGCCATCGGCATAACGCGCGCCGGCGGCCCAGTCCACTTCCAGCAGCCTGCCTTGCGCGTCGAAGCGGTAGATGCGCACGTCGCGCAGGTCCACGCCGGCCCCCATCACTTCGCGCGTGGCCAGTGCGCTGCGCACGTTGACGATGGCGTCGCCGTCGCGCGCCCACAGCCCGCTGCCGGTGGCGGCAGCGATGTTGCGCGCGGTCAATGCCAACTGGATGGCCTGCGCGCGGGCCTCGGCGGGCGGCATGGCGTACTCGGCGTCCAGCAGCGCCAGCACGCTGAGCAGGGCCACCAACGCCAGCGCCGCGGCGCCGATACGCAGCCGCGACATCCCCGCCGCGCGCAGTGCGGTCAGTTCGTTACTGGCAGCTAGCCCGCCCAGGCCGAGCAGGACACCGATCAGCGCAGCATTGCCGTACATCTCGAAAAAACGCCGCGGCAACGTCAGCAGGATATAGACAGCCGCCTGTCCCAGTGTGTAGCCGTTGCGGCCCAACTCGCCGAGTTGGCGCGCGAACTGCAGGACGGCGTCGAAGCCCACCAGCATCAGCCAGGTCAATACGATCGGACCGAAGATGCCGGCGATCAGCAGCTTGTCGGCGCGCTTCAGGCGCGGCAGCGCGGGCAGCCAGGACAGACTCACGCGCGCACCCCGCGCGGTTGCCGCGCGCGGTGCTGCTGGCGGAACCACAACAGCGCGAAGCCGGCCACCGCGAGCAGCACCAATGCCATCAACCAGATACCACCGCGCTTGCCGCTCATGATCTCGGCGCGACCGATGCCGAGAGCGTTGGCGAATACCAGGTAGGCCAGCACTGCCAGCAGCAGGCGGCCGTAAAACGGTTCGCGCGGATTCTGCCGCGCCAGCGGTAGCGCCAACAGCGCCAGCACCAGCACACTCAGTGGCGCGACGATGCGCCAGGCCAGTTCGGCGCGGTCGGCCGGCGCGTGCGAGCGCAGCAGCGCCAGCGTGCTCTGCTCGTGCGGCGAGCCGGCGCCGGCGTTGCCGGCATCGGCATTGATCGAAGCCAGCGAGACGTCGTTGCGGCGATAGTCCAGCAATCGCCAGTCGTCCTGGCCCAGCACACCGCTGTAGCGATGGCCATCGCGCAGCACCAGGAAGCGGTCGCCGCTGCCCGGGTCGACGAACATGCGCCCGCGCGCGGCGGTGACCAGATCGACCTCGGGCGCGCCCTGCGCGTGCGCTTTTTCACTGGCGACGAACACGCGCGTCAAGCGCTGGCCATCGGGGCTCAATGCCTGCGTGTAGATGACGCCATTGCCGCCGGGCAGTTCGGTGAAGCGGCCGGCCTCCAGCCCCGCGGCGATCACCGAGCGGTTGGCGTTGTCGACCAAAGTTTGCGATGCCGCCGCCGACCACGGCCCCAGCCACAATGCGATGGCGCCGACCACCAGCAGCGTCGGCGTGGCCAGCAGCAGCGCCGGACGCAGCAACCCGGCCGGCCCCATGCCGGAAGAGCTCAGCACGTGCATCTCGCTGTCGCGATACAGCCGCGCCAGGCCCAGCAGCACGCCCAGGAACAGCGCTACCGGCAGCAGCGCCGAAAGCGCATCGAGTACGCGCAGACCCAGCACCGGAAACATCACGCTGGCCGGATAGCGTCCCGCCGCCACTTTCGAGAGCACATCCGAGAGCGTGCCGCCCACGGTCACCACCAGCAGCAGCGCCGCGCTGCCCAGTGTGCCGAAAGCCAGTTCCTTCAGCAGATAGCGATCGAGGATGCGCAACATCGACTAAAATCGGACCGTGCCGCGATGCGGCTTCATCCGCAAAGTCTAGCCCGTGCCAGCGTGCGCGGGCCTTCCTGGAGCATTGCCCATGAGCGTTGAATTCAGTCTCGACAGCCTCGCTGCCGAAACTTGCGAGGCCGGCTGCATCGTCGTCGGCGTCCACGAAAAAGGCGTACTGGGCGCCACCGCGCAGCGCGTCGACGCCGCCAGCGGCGGCCTGATCGCGCGCCTTGCCGCCAGCGGCGACTGCACCGGCAAGGCCGGCAGCAGCCTGCTGCTGCATGCGCTGCCAGGCGTGCGTGCCGAGCGCGTGCTGCTGGTGGGGCTGGGCGCGGAAGGGCCGCTGGAACCCGCGCGCTACCAGCGCGCCGCGCTGGAAGCGGCGCGCGCGCTGGCGGCATCGCCCGCGCAATTGGCGGTGAGCTTTCTGGGCGAGACCGAAGTAACCGGCAAGGACGGTGCCTGGAAGTTGCGCACGCTGGCGCTGGCCATCGTGCAGCATGCCTACCGTTACACCGCCACGCTGAAGCCGCAGGGGCCGAGCGTGCGCCTGGCGCGTGTGGTGTTCGCGGCCGAAGCCGCCGCGGCGCGCGGCCTCGATCAGGCGCGCGCCATCGGCATCGGCAGTGATTTCGCGCGCGAGCTGGCCAACCTGCCGCCCAACGTCTGCAACCCGGCTTATCTCGCCGAGCGCGCGCGGCAACTGGCCGCCGGGCATGCCGGCGTCAGCGTCGAGATCCTCGAGCGCGCCGACATGGAAAAACTCGGCATGGGCTCGCTGCTGGCGGTGGCGCGCGGTTCGGCCAATCCGCCCAAGCTGATCGTGCTGCGCTGGAACGGCGGCGGCGCGGCGAAGCCTTACGCGCTGGTGGGCAAGGGCATCACCTTCGATACCGGCGGCATCAACCTCAAGGTGCAGGGCGGCATCGAGGAGATGAAATACGACATGGGCGGCGCCGCCGGCGTGCTGGGCGCGTTTCTGGCCGCGGTGGAGCTGCAGCTGCCGATCAATCTGGTGTGCGTGGCGGCGGCGGTGGAGAACATGCCCGATGGCGATGCCTACCGGCCCAGCGACGTGCTGACCACGATGTCCGGCAAGACCGTCGAAGTGCTCAACACCGACGCCGAGGGTCGCCTGATCCTGTGCGACGCGCTGACTTTCGTGCAGCGCTTCGAGCCGCAGGCGATCGTCGATGCCGCCACGCTGACCGGCGCCTGCGTGATCGCGCTAGGCAAGCATGCCTCGGGACTGATGAGCAAGCATGACGATCTCGCGGCCGAGCTGCTGGCCGCCGGCGAGGACACGCTGGACCGCGCCTGGCGTCTGCCGCTGTGGGACGACTACCAGAGCCAGCTGGAGAGTGCTTTCGCCGACTTCGCCAACATCGGCGGCAAGGGCGCCGGCGCGATCACCGCCGGCTGTTTCCTGGCGCGCTTCGCCGAGGGGCAGCGCTGGGCGCACCTGGATATCGCCGGCACCGCCTGGAACGAGGGCCGCAAGGGCATGGCCACCGGCCGCCCGGTGCCGCTGCTGGCGCAGTGGCTGATCGACCGCGCGCAACAGGCGGCGTGAGGTCTTTCTGCGCGGCGCCGCCGGCGTTACGCGCCGCGCGACCGCCTGGCGCGGCGATCGGTCGCTATCGTCTGCACCGCCGCTGCTGATGCGCGTGGCGGCTGCGCCCGGCGTCGGCGGGTAGGAACGGCTCGGTATCAGTCCGCGCCATAACAGGCGGTCGTATCTCTAGCGTGGGGATGCGGTGCGCGCGTGTCCAGAGCAGTTTGCGAAATCTCCCCACGCCGCCGCTGTCGAAGTGAAGTGACTCGCTCGGAGCTTGCAGCATGGCTTCCGCCCGCTGGGATTGTTTCGATCAGGAGATCCGGCAGCGCCAGCTGCGGGCGCCGGGCGATCCGCTGGTGGCGCTGAACACCATCGTGCCCTGGGGCATGTCCGCAAGACGCTCGAATCGATGCGCAGCGAAGGCCGTGACCCACGCAAAGGCGGGCCGCCGCCGCACGATGGGTGCGGATGTTCAAGGTGCTGGTGCTGCGCGAGCTGTATGCACTGTCGGACGAGCAGGTCGAGTACCAGATTGCCGACCGGCTCTCGATCCAGCGCTTTCTCGGCATCGACCTTGCCCAAGAGGCGCCCGACTACACAGCGATCTGGCGGCGTAGCCGCAAAGCCGGTCGCACAGATGACGCCACCATGCCGCCGCGAGACCGTGCCGCAGCGTCGCCCGCGGCTCGGATGCGGTGTCCTGCGTTCCCGACGCAGCGCGGTCGCCCGCTGCGGCTACGGCACCAGCGCCACGCGCACGGCATCAAGATCGGCGAACACGCGCACGTCCTGCGCGGATTCTGGCGCGGTGCCTGACAGCAACCACAAGCGCCCGACGCCGGCGCGGCGGCCGGCCTCGATGTCGCCGGCGCTGTCGCCCAGCAGGATCGAGCGCGGCAGATCCAGATGCAGGTCGCGCATGGCGTCCAGGATCATGCCTGGCGCCGGTTTACGGCAGGCGCATGCGCGCCGGTAGACAGTGTTGCCCGCATCGGGATGGTGCGGGCAGTGGTAGATGGCGTCGAGCAGCGCGCCCTGACCGGCCAGATGTCCGCGCAGCCAGCCGCTGTAGGCGTGGTACTGGTCCTCGCTGTAGTAGCCGCGCGCGATGCCGGCCTGGTTGGTCACCACCACCAGGGCGTAGCCCAGCGCATGCGCGTGCCGGCACAGCGCGAGGATGCCCGGCACCAGTTGCGTGTCCTCGGGTCGGTGCACATAGCCGTGGTTGACGTTGATGATGCCGTCGCGGTCGAGGAACAGGGCCGGGCGCGGCTGTCGGGCGGTGGCTGGAGGCATCGCGGCATTCTGGCAGGAGCGGGCCGCTCCGGCGCCGATCGGACAGCGCCATCGCATCCGCGCACGCGTCGTCGTTATGCTGGTGCCTTTGCCGCCGGGGACGTCCGTCATGAGCATGACGCTGCTGGAAATCCAGGCGCAGTTCGCCGACAGCGCCGCCACCAAGCAGCGCGCGCTGGACGCGCTCGCCGTGCCCACCCTGCGCGCCGCCGAGGTGCTGGCGGCGCGGCTGACCGCTGGCCGCCAGGTGCTGGCCTGCGGCAACGGAGGTTCCTCGGGCGACGCGCAGCACCTGGCCTCGGAGCTGGTCAATCGCTTCGAGCGCGAGCGCATCGGTCTGCCCGGTATCGCGCTGACGCCCGACTCCAGCGTGCTGACCGCCATCGCCAACGACTACGCCTACGAGCGCGTGTTCGCGCGCCAGGTCGAGGCGCTGGGCCGGCCCGGCGATGTCCTGGTAGCCATCACTACCTCGGGCAATTCACGCAACGTGCTGGAGGCGGTGCGCACGGCGCAGGCGCGCGGGCTGTGGGTGCTGGCGCTGACCGGCAAGGACGGCGGCGCGCTGGCGCCACTGCTGCGGCCGGAGGACGTCGAACTGCGCGTGCCCGCCGGCAGCACCGCGCGCATCCAGGAAGTGCACCTGCTGCTGATCCACACGCTGTGCACCTACCTCGACCGCGCTTTTACCGGGACGGTTGCGCCGGTGGGCAAGGTGCACGCCGGCGTCGAGACGTTGCGGCCGCTGCTGGCCGGGTGCCGCCCGCTGGTATTCACCAACGGGGTGTTCGACCTGCTGCACCGTGGCCACGTGCATTACCTCGAAGCCGCGCGCAGCGAAGGCGCCTGCCTGGTGGTGGGCGTCAACGACGATGCCTCGGTGCGGCGGCTGGGCAAAGGCGCCGGGCGTCCGCTGAACACGCTGGAGGACCGCATGGCGGTGTTGGCCGGCCTGGCGGCCGTGGATTACCTGCTGCCGTTCTCGACCGATACGCCGATCGCGCTGATCGAGGCGCTGCAGCCGGATGTGCTGGTCAAGGGCGGCGACTGGGCGCCGGATGCGATCGTGGGCGCCGGCCTGGTGCGCGGCCGCGGCGGGCGCGTGCTGTCCATCCCCTTCGCGCACCAGCGCAGCACCACGGCGCTGGTCGAGCGCATCCGCGGCGGCTGAGCGGACGGCGCGGTTCGCCGGCAGGTTCCATTCCATGCCGGGCTGGCGTGCGCGGCCGATGGATGGACGCGGGCATCGGGCCGCGGCCGGTTCGCCTCAACGCGATGCCGGAGGCGTGGCGTCAGCCGCGGTGGCGGCCATCTCCGTCGCGCCCCGCGCCGCGAGGATGCGCACGATGGCATCCAGATCCTGCGTGGGGTCGGGCGGCGCCCAGTCGCCGTCGGGCCGGATCGGGCGCTGGTAGTTGTTGAGCATCAGGCTGAACGCCAGGTGGCGGCCATCCTGCGTCTCCAGAAAGCCCGACAGCGTGTACATGTGCGCCAGCGTGCCGGTCTTGGCCTGGACGCGGTCGCCCTGCGGCAGCTCGCGCAGGCGGTACAGCAGCGTGCCGTTGCGGCCGCTGTGCGGCAGGGCATCGATCAGGTCGGCCGCCCACGGCTGTCGCGCGATCCAGGCCAACAGTGTGGTGGTGGCGCGCGGACTGACCATGTCCTGGCGCGACAGTCCGCTGCCCTCGGTGAAATGCGCCTGTTCGCGGTTGATGCCGATCCGTGCCAGCAGCGTGCGCATCGCGCACAGACCCCACTGTGAGGTCCAGTGCAGCACCCAGCCGCAGGAACCCGCGCCACTCTGCTGCCAATACCGCCCCACCTGCAGCAGCAGCGTTTGCGCATAGAGATTGTCCGAACGCAGCAGCATGTGCCGCAGCAGTTGCGCCAGCGGCGGCGAATGCAGTGTCGCGATGCGCACGCGATGGGGATAGCGCGGCAACGGGCTGGATTGCGGCCAGTGCAGCACGCGCAGCCTGCCGGACAACGTCACGCCGGCGCGGTCCAGCGCATCCAGAAGATCCTGCCCGGCCATGCGCGCAGGATCGGGCGCCGCCAGCGTGTACTCGCGCATGTGCACGCCGCGCGGCAGGCTGCCGGTCACATACAGCGTGTCGTGGCCCAGCGGACGGTACAGCAGCAGGCTGGAGTCGTCATCGGGCGTAGCGTCGACACTGAGGTTCCGCACCCGCACGCCGGCGCTCTCCGGCTGCACCGCGACTTTGCAGCAACGCGGCCCATCGCGGCTGACGCTGACGCGGATCGTGCCCTCGCGCACGGTCAGCGCGCCGACCTGCGGCGCGTAGTCGGTTAACAGGTCTCCGGCACCCCAGCCGTCGCCGAACGGTGGGTCGCGGAACAGGGTGTCGTCCACGACCAGATTGCCGTTTACATGGGTGATGCCGGCGGCGACCAGGCGCGCGGCCAGGGTGTCGGCCCAGTCGGTGCCGTCGGTGCCGTCGGTGTCGCCGGTTTCCGTGCCCAGCGCCGGATCGCCGCCGCCCGCCAGGATCAGGTCGCCCTGCACGACGCCGTGGCCGTCGGCATGATCGCCGGCATACAGCGTGGTGGTGAAACGCGTCGCCGGCCCCAGCAGGTCCATCGCCAGCGCGGCGGTGAACAGTTTGGCGTTGGAGGCCGGCACGAACAGCTTGCCGGCATCGTGGGCGTACAGCGTCCGGCCGGAGGTCAGATCCACCACGTCGATGCCCCAGCGTGCGCTGGCGAAGCGCGGCCGCGCGATGAAGGTCGAGATCGCCTGCCTGAGCGCGGTGCTGCCGGTCGCCGCCGCGGGCGCCGGCATGCCCGCGGCCGCAGGGGCGGCCACGTCGGTGCCGCCCGGTGCCGCGTGCGCGGCGACGGGCAGGGCCAGCAGCAGGGCCAGCAGCAACATACCTGCGCGGCGTTCGACCATGGTTCACCTCTTGCTTGCGACGGCTGGCACTATTCTGCCTCCGCACCGCCGCCGCGCGGTGGCAGACGGCTCCCTAGTCGCGATGAACGTCGAAAGTCCCCAGGCCCGCATCTGGTTGTTCGGCACCGCCGCACTGGCGCTGGTCGGCCTGGCGGTGCAGTTCGTCTGGATGCAAGGGCAGGCCGTGCACGTGGACGCTTGGTGGATGACCCTGCGCTTTCTCAGCTACTTCACCATCCTCAGCAACGCTCTGGTCGCGCTGACCTGTGCCGCCGCCGCTCTGGGGCCGCACAGTGTTGCCGGACGGCTGGCGCTGCGCCCGGCGCTGCGCGGCGCGGTGCTGCTGTACATCCTGATCACCGCGCTGATCTACCACCTGGTTTTGGCCGGGCACTGGCATCCGCACGGCGCTGCGCTGCTGGCCGACACCCTGCTGCACACGGTGGTGCCCGCGCTGTACGCGCTGGGCTGGCTGTGGATCGCGCCGGCGCGCGGCCTGCACTGGCGGCATCTGCCGGGCTGGCTGCTGGTGCCGGCGCTGTATTTCCTCTGGGCCATGCTGCTGGGCGGCGTGCTGCACGCCTATCCCTACCCGTTCCTCAACCTGGCGCGGCTGGGGCTGGAATCGCTGCTGCGCAACGCCGCCGTGCTGCTGGGCGTGTTCGTGCTGCTGGGCGCACTGCTGGTGCTGCTGGATCGTGGGCTGATGCGGCTGCGTGGGACGTAAGGCCACACGCGTCCCTGTGCATCTGGGGCGGACGATGGTCTGCGCACGCGTTCATTTCCGGCTGCACGCCGCGCAAATCACCGTGAAGCCGGCCGGACGACATCCTCTTGTTCTGGATTGTGGCTAACGCCTGAGTCAAGCGGCGGCGCAGCCGTCCGCCTTGGACGAGTTAGCCATATTTGTCGATGATAGCTACGGCGTCCGCTGCATTGAAATGATTAGAACCAGCATGCTCACGCAGAGTACGGAGCCTGCACCAGGCGCTGAGAAACCCACCAGATGTTACCGTGAGGATCTCTTATTCCGCCTTGCCGATCGCCGTACGGCATATCACTGACCTCCATCTCCGGTTTGCCTCCCGCAGCAATGGCCTGCTCCATAGCCTTATCGGCGTCCTCGACGAAGATGTAGCAAGCAGTAGGCATGGGTGGATAGCTACCACCAGCCTCACTGACCATGATGGTGGACGTGCCGACACGAACCTGTGCGTTCGCGATGCGGCCATCAGGGCGCAGACTGCGCAGCACCTCGGTACCACCGAACCCCTTGACCAGGAACGAAACAAACCGCTCCGCGTCCTTGACGAAGAAATACGGCGTGATGGTGCCAAAGCCTGTAGGGATGTACATGGATTTACCTCAACGCTTCATGCGGGTTCTAGGCAGTACGACTTTTGCAGTGCGTGGCTGACCTTCGCGGGGCCATTAGCGCGGGTTGGCGAGATGCCAGAGTGTAATGACCCAGTGAAATTCTGCTCAGGTGTTACCGTGAGGAGGAGACATCATGAGCATCGTGATGGAAGAAGAGATCAAGCGTTGGACCGCGCGGCGGAAGTCGGCGCGGGGGGTGAATCTGCCGGTTCATCCTGTTGCATGGCAAGCGCGAGCCGCGGGCTGCGAGTGGCCGAGGTCGGGCCGTTTCTGTTTCGTCTCGCCGTGCGCGGCGGAGCGGCAAACAGGCGCCGCCATGGGCGCGGCAAGTGCGCTGCGCCCGCCCGTCACTCCGCCACGTTCTTCGCCTCGGCGGTGGCCAGCAGTTCCGGCTGCGCGTCGCGGCCGCCGCGGCGCGCCAGCAGCGGATGCGCGAATACCGCCAGCAGGATGATCGCCACGCCGACGTAGAACCGGCCTTCCAGCACGCGTTGCTCATGCAGCAGCACGATGGCCAGCACGATGGCGTACACCGGCTCCAGGTTGGTGATCAACTGCATGCCGAAGGCGCTGATGTTGCGCAGCGCGTGCAGCGACAGCGCGAACGGCAGCAGGGTGCAGGCATAGGCCAGGGTCAGCAGCAGGATGGCGTCGTGTCGATCGGGCAGCGGGTAGGCCGCCCCCGCGTGCGGCAGCAGCGGCGCCAGCAGCGTCAGGAACGCCGCGCCGGAGCCCAGCTCCAGCGCGGTGACGGCCAGCGGGTCGGCGTGTTCGACCAGCCGCTTGTTGAGCGCGCTGAAGCTGGCCACCAGCAGCGCCGAAAGCACGCCCACCGCCACCCCCAGGCGCATGGCGGCCGGCACGCCGTCGACCACCAGCGCCACGCCGGGCAGCACCGCCAGGGCCAGCAGCAGCTCGCGCGCATCGAAGCGGCGCCGCGCCAGCAGCGGCTCCAGGAACGCCAGGAACAGCGGCGCGATGGCGATGCAGGTGGCGGCCACCGAGGCGTTGGCCAGCTTGATGGCGCCGTAGAAGGTCAACCAGTGCAGCGACACCAGCACGCCGATGCCGGCATAGGCCAGGCGCAGGCGCGACGGCAGCGCGCGCAGCGCGCGCCACACGCGCGGCACCAGCAGCAGGGTGCCGCTGACCAGCAGCATGCGCCACCACACCAGCGGCAGCGCGGCCAGGGTGATCAGCTTGCCGAGGATGGCGGTGAAGCCCCACAGGAACACGCAGAAGTGGATCTGCGCGCGCGCCTTGGCGGCGGGACTCATGGCGGACACATGGCGCGGACGCGCCTGCGGATGGTGTGCATCAATGCGCTTCGAGACTGGTGCGCAGCGCGGCGAAGTGCGTCAGCGCCTGCGGGTTGGCCAGCGCATCGGTGTTCAGCACCGGCCGGCCGTGGATCGTCTCGCGCACGGCGAGTTCGGTGATCTTGCCGGAGAGCGTGCGCGGGATGTCCGGCACCTGCTCGATGCGTGCCGGCACGTGGCGCGGCGTGGTGTTGTGGCGGATCACCTCGCGGATGCGTGCGCGCAACGCATCGTCCAGCGCGAGCCCCTCGCGCAGGTGCACGAACAGCACCACGCGCTCGTCGCCCTGCCAGTGCTGGCCGACGGCGATCGATTCCAGCACCTCGGGAATCTGTTCGACCTGGCGGTAGATCTCGGCGGTGCCGATGCGCACGCCGCCGGGGTTGAGGGTGGCGTCGGAACGGCCGTGGATGACCAGCCCGCCGTGCGCGGTGATCTCGATGAAATCACCATGCGCCCACACGCCGGGGAAGCGCTCGAAATACGCGGCGCGATACCTGCCGCCGTCGGCGTCGTTCCAGAAGCCCACCGGCATCGAGGGAAACGGCGCCAGGCACACCAGTTCGCCGGGCTGGCCGCGCAGCGGATGCCCGTTCTTGTCGAAGGCCTCGACGCTCATGCCCAGGCCGCGGCACTGCAACTCGCCGCGGTACACCGGCAGCAGCGGGTTGCCCAGCGCGAAGCAGGAGACGATGTCGGTGCCGCCGGAAATCGAGGCCAGCAGCACGCGTTCTTTCACGTCGCGGTAGACGTAGTCGAAGCTTTCCGGCGCCAGCGGCGAGCCGGTGGAAAGGATGGTCTTCAGCGCAGCGAGCTTGTGCGTCTGCCGCGGCTTGACGCCGGCCTTCTCGATCGCCGAGATCCACTTGGCGCTGGTGCCGAAGATGCTGATGCCCGTTTCATCGGCCAGGTTCCACAGCGCGTTGCCGTCAGGGTGGAACGGCGAGCCGTCGTACAGCACCAGCGTGGCGCCCACCGCCAGGCTGCTGACCAGCCAGTTCCACATCATCCAGCCGCAGGTGGTGAAGTAGAAGATGCGGTCGTCGCGCTTGAGGTCGGTGTGCAGCACCAGTTCCTTGAGGTGCTGCAGCAGCGTGCCGCCGGCGCCGTGCACGATGCACTTGGGCACGCCGGTGGTGCCCGAGGAGTACAGGATGTACTGCGGGTGGTTGAACGGTACCGGCGCGAACTCCAGCGCCTCGCCGTGGCCGGCGATGAAATCCGCCCAGCGCACCCCGCCGCGCAATCCGTCGAGGCGGGCCTGCTGGCCGCTGTAGTCCAGCACCACGCAGTGCTCGATGCACGGAATGGCATCCAGCACGCCGCGCAGTTTTTCCAGCACGTCGTAGGACTTGCCGCCATAGGGGTAGGCATCGACGCCGACCAGCACCTTCGGCGCGATCTGGCCGAAGCGGTCGACGATGCCGGGCACGCCGAAATCCGGCGACGTGGACGACCAGGTCGCGCCCAGGGCCGCCGCGGCCAGCATCGCGACGATGGTTTCCGGCAGGTTGGGCATCAGCCCGGCCACGCGATCGCCCACGCCCACGCCGGATGCTTTCAGCGCCTGGCTGAAACGCCCCACCTGCGCGGCCAGTTCGGCGTAGGTCAGTTCGCGCGCATGACCCCACTCGTTGCGGAATACCAGCGCCGGATGCACATCGCGGTAGCGCAGCAGGTTCTCCGCGAAGTTGAGCCTGGCGTTGGGGAAGAAACGCGCGCCCGGCATGGCCTGCGGGTTTTCCAGCACCGGCTCCAGCTCGCCCGTGGCGCGCACGCCGCAGAACTCCCAGACCAGCGGCCAGAAGCGCTTCGGCTCGCGTACCGAGAACTCCCACAGCGGCGCGTAGCGCACCAGGTCCGGATTGCCGATGCGCTCGCGCACGAAACGCAGGAAGCGGGCCATGTTGGAAGCCTCGGCGCGCTCGCGGCTGGGCTCCCAGATGGGCTTGTCCGCTGATGTGGGTTTGTCCATGCGCGAATCCTCGGGGCTGCGCGCCATGCTACGCACAAGCACGGGCGGGTCCAAACGCCCCGCGTCCGACGGGGCGTCTGCATCGCGGGTGTGTCAGCCCAGCGCCTGGGTCAGTTCGGGCACCAGCTTGAACAGGTCGCCGACCAGGCCGTAGTCGGCCACCTCGAAGATCGGCGCCTCGGCGTCCTTGTTGATGGCGACGATGGTGCCGGCGTCCTTGATGCCGGTGAGGTGCTGGATGGCGCCGGAGATGCCGACGGCCACGTACAGCGCCGGCGCGATGATCTTGCCGGTCTGGCCCACTTGCATGTCGCTGGGCACGTAGCCGGCATCCACCGCCGCGCGCGAGGCACCCACCGCCGCGCCCAACTTGTCGGCAAGCTGATAGATGATCCGAAAGTTCTCGCTCGAACCCAGCGCGCGACCGCCCGACACGACGCGGCCGGCGCTCTGCAGGTCGGGCCGTTCGCTCTTGGCCGATTGCAACGTCACGAAGCGCGTGTGCTTGGGCAGCGCAGCGTCCACGCTGCGCGTTTCCACCGGCGCGGCCTGGGCACCGGCCGCGGCTTCCGGCCACGAGGCCGTGCGCACGGTGGCCACCACGGTCTGCTCTTGCGGCACTTCGACGGTGACCAGCGCGTTGCCGGCATAGATGGGCCGCACGAAGCGGCGCGGGCCTTCGACCTGCATCAGATCGCTCACCTGCGCCACGCCCAGCAGCGCGGCCACGCGCGGCAGCAGATCCTTGCCGAAGGTGGTGGACGGTGCCAGCACGTGCGTGAAGCCGCGGGCCAGAACGGCGATCTGCGGCGCGTACATCGCCGCCAGCGCCTGCGTGTGCGCGGTATCGGCGACGGCCACCACGCGGCCGACGCCGTCC
This sequence comes from Pseudomonadota bacterium, assembly GCA_021794575.1. GTDB lineage: Bacteria > Pseudomonadota > Gammaproteobacteria > Xanthomonadales > Rhodanobacteraceae > Metallibacterium. The sequence continues at coordinate 16,523 of JAJYQO010000097.1, forward strand.
AGCGTGGCCGCCTGCGCGGCGATGGCCGCGGGCGCATCCGCGAGCACCGCGACGGTGATTTCACCGCCGATTTTCCGTGCGCAACTGACGCAGCGCGCGGTGGCGGGATTGAGTTGGCCGGCGTGGTGCTCGGCGACGATCAGAATCGTGTTCATGCTGCGCTCCTTCTCAGACCAGGCCCTTGGACTTCAGCGCGGCCACCAGTTCGGCCACGTCCTTCACCATCACGCCCTTGCTGCGCCCGGGCGGCGGTGCGTAGTGCAAGGTCTTGAGGTGATCGCCCGGTTCGACGCCCAGCGACGCCAGTTCCAGTATCTCGATGGGCTTGCTCTTGGCCTTCATGATGTCCGGCAGCTTGATGAAGCGCGGCTCGTTGAGGCGCAGATCGGTGGTGATCACGGCCGGCAGGTCGACTTCCAGCGTCTCGAGGCCGGCATCGACCTCGCGCGTCACGCGCGCCTTGTCCTCGCCGATCTCGACCTTGCTGGCGAAGGTGGCCTGCGGACGGTCCCACAGCGCGGCCAGCATCTGTCCGGTCTGGTTGCAGTCGTCGTCGATGGCCTGCTTGCCCAGGATCACCAGTCCGGGTTGTTCCTTCTGCACCAGCTTCAGCAGCACGCGCGCGGCGGTCAGCGGCTGCACGGCATCGGATGTGGCGACATGGATGGCGCGGTTGGCGCCCATGGCCAGGCCGTTGCGCAGATGCGCCTGCAGGTCGGTCGGACCGATGCCCACCACCACCACCTCGCTGGCGACGCCTTTCTCGCGCAGGCGCAGGGCTTCTTCCAGCGCGATCTCGTCGAACGGGTTGGGCGAGAGCTTGACGCCGTCGCTGACCACGCCGGAACCATCCGGCTTGACCTGGATACGGACGTTGTAATCCACGACGCGCTTGTAGCCGACCAGAATTTTCATGTGCTGTCCTTCGAGTGCGGACCTGCGCGGTGCGCAGGGAGGGCCTGGCCGGCGAAGTCTCCGTCGTCGTCATGCCCGCGCGCGGGCACCCGCCTGCGGAGCATCCATGGGTTGCCGCGCACGGGTCATGACGCCGTACGGGCCGGGAAACCGCCTGGCCAGCATCCAAGTTTACCTGCTGCGCCGCGCGCGCCGGCGTCAACGCGCGATCAAGTGCCCAGCAGCGCGGCGGCCAGCCGCCGCGTCGCGTCGGGCGCGAAATCCAGGAACAGCGAGGGCTCGATCAGTTCCAGCTCGATCACGCAGGGTGTGCCGGCGGCATCGCGCAGCAGATCCACCCGGGCATACAGCGGCGGCGCGGCATCCGGCAGCAGCCGTGGCAGCACGTCGAGGATGCGTCCGGCCAAGGCCAGTTCATCGGCGGCCGGCGTACGCGGCTGGATGTGCTCGGGCGCGAACAGCGCGCGTGTGGGCGCCGCGTCGGTGCGCAGCAGCGGGCCCTTGCGGATGGCGTGGCTGTACGCGCCGCCGAAGAACAGCAGCGCGGTCTCGCCCTCGGCATCCACGCGCGCCAGATAGGGCTGGATCAGCGCGTGCCTGCCGCTGCCCTGGATGCCGCGCAGGTGCGACAGCATCGCGGCCTGCGCGTCCGCGCCGTGACGCATGGTGTCGCGCGAGCCGGCGCTGATGCTTGGCTTGATCACCAGTTCGGCCTGTGGCCAGCGCTGTCGCGCGGCCGCGAGCGCCTCCGGCGTGTCAGCGTCCGGCGCCACGAAGTGCGTGGGCACGATGGCGATGCCGTGCCGGGCCAGTTCCTCGAGATAGCGCTTGTCCGCATTCCAGCGCAGCAGCGGCAGCGGGTTCGACAGCCGCGTGCACGCGGAAACCCGCTCGGCCCAGCGCAGGAACTCGGGCAGTCGCCAGCTGTAATCCCAGGTCGAGCGGACCAGCACGGTGTCGAAGCCGCCCCAGTCCACGGCGGCATCGTCCCAGCAGACGATGACGGGCGCCGCGCCGGCTTCGCACAGGGCTGTTTGCAGCGGAAACAGATCCTCGTCGCGCTGCAGCGCGTCGCGGGTGCTGACCAGGGCGATGCGTTGCGCAGAGCTCATGCGGACTCCGGACAAAACGCGCAGGCTAGCGGTGCAGCCGCCGCCGCGCCATGCGCCGTGCTGCGGCGCGCCGGACGATCGCGGACAATAGGCGCATGCATGCCGCCGTGCCCTTGCCGGCGCTCGCGCCGGCCAGTCCTTGGCGCCTGTGCGTGGCGCCGATGATGGACTGGACCGATCGCCACTGCCGCGCGTTTCACCGCGTGCTGGCGCCGGGCGCGCGCCTGTACACCGAGATGCTGCACGCGCAGGCGCTGCTGCACGGCGCTGCCGCGCACCTGCTGGAGCAGGCACCGGGCGAGCGGCCCACGGCCTTGCAACTGGGCGGCAGCGATCCCCTGCAGTTGGCCGCCGCCGCACGCATCGGCGCGGCGCACGGCTACGACGAGATCAACCTCAACGTCGGCTGCCCTTCCGAACGCGTGCAGGCCGGCCGTTTCGGCGCCTGTCTGATGCGCGAGCCGGCGCTGGTGGCCGACTGCGTGCGCGCCATGCAGGACGCGGTGAGCATTCCGGTCACCGTGAAGTGCCGCATCGGCGTGGACGAGCAGGACGCCGAGGCCGATCTGGACCGCTTCGTCGAGACCCTGCTGCGGCGCACGCGCTTGCGGGTGCTGATCGTGCACGCGCGCAAAGCCTGGCTGAGCGGCTTGTCGCCTGCCGAGAATCGCAGCGTGCCGCCGCTGGACCATGCGCGCGTGTATCGCCTCAAGCAGCGCCACCCGCAGCTCACCGTGGTGCTCAACGGCGGGTTGACCGACGCCGCGGCCGCGCAGGCGCAACTCGCGCACGTCGATGGCGTGATGCTGGGCCGCGCCGCCTATCACGATTCCTGGGTGCTGGCGTGCCTGGACGCCGAATTGCGTGGCGTGCCGCCGCCGCTGCGCGCCGACGCTCTGCGCGCGCTCAGGCCTTATGTCGAGTCCGAACTGGCGCGCGGCACCGCGCTCAAGCACATCACCCGGCATTTGCCGGGCCTGTATCTGGGTCAGCCCGGCGCGCGCCGGTTCCGGCGCGTGCTGACCGAGGGCGCTGTGCGCGCCGATGCCGGCTGGGGACTCATCGAGCAGGCGCTGGCGCAGGTCGAGCGCATTTAGCCCGCGGCGGCGGCAATTGTGCGTGCGCGGGCGCCAGCCCTCCGGCGTCGCGCGGATGCTGCTGCGCAGCGCGACCCTGCACCCGCGCATCGAAGCCTGCGCCGATCGCGAGCGGGCGTTGTTGGGTGCCGGAGCGCCGCTGCCCCACCGGCCGTGTGATGCGGATGGTTCCGGCGGTCGGTTCAGGCGCGATTCCGGCGCCCGGTGCGCGAACGCGGCAAGCTAGCTGAACAAGCTGAATGGCCGTGCCATGATGACGTTCAATCGAATGTTCCCCGCGCTGGCGTTGATGCTGTTGTTCGGCGTCGCGCTGGCCGCGGAGAAACCCGAGATCACCCTCGACCAGGCCGTCGCCAGGGTGCAGCAGGAAACCGGCGGCAAGGTGCTGTCTGCCGATGCCATGCGCGTGGGCCGACGCGAGGTGATCTACCGCATCAAGGTGATCACGCCTAAGGGCGTAGTCAAGGTGATGCAGATCAGGACCGAACTGAAGGAGAAACGCTGATGCGCATTCTGCTGGTGGAAGACGAGGCCGCGCTGCGCGAGACGCTGGCAGCGCGCCTGAAGCGAGAGGGCTACGCCGTGGACATGGCCGTCGATGGCGAGGACGGCCTGTTCCAGGGCCGCGAGGTGCCGTTCGATCTGGCCATCATCGACCTCGGCCTGCCCAAGCTTTCCGGCATGGATCTGGTCAATGCGCTGCGCGAAGCCGGGCAGCGCTTTCCGATCCTGATCCTGACCGCGCGCGGCTCCTGGCAGGACAAGGTCGAGGCGCTCAAGCACGGCGCCGACGACTATCTGGTCAAGCCGTTCCATGTCGAGGAGCTGCTGGCGCGCATCAACGCGCTGGTGCGCCGCGCCAGCGGCTGGTCCAAGCCGGTGCTGCGCTGCGGCCCGGTGGTGCTGGACACCACCGCGCAGACGGTCACCGTCGACGCCAAGCCGGCCGATCTCACCAGCTACGAGTACAAGGTGCTGGAGTACCTGATGCTGCACGCCGGCGAACTGGTGTCCAAGGCCGACCTCACCGAGCACATCTACCAGCAGGACTTCGACCGCGATTCCAACGTCCTGGAAGTATTTATCGGCCGCCTGCGGCGCAAGCTCGATGCGGACGGCACGCTGAAGCCCATCGAGACCGTGCGCGGTCGCGGCTATCGCTTCGCCATTCCGCGCAGCGAGGCCGATGAGGGCTGATCCGACCCGGCCTCTCTCGCTGCTCGCCCGTTCGGCCTGGGCCTCGCTGCTGGCGCTGGTGGCGTTCCTGGGCGTCACCGGTTTCGCGCTGGACCGCGCGTATTACGAAGGCACGCGCACCGCCGAACGCGACCGGCTGCAGAGTTATCTGTACGCCTATCTGGCAGGCTTCGACATGCGCCGCGACGGCACGCTGATTCCGCCGGACGCGCCGCCGCAGCCCGACTTCGACCGTCCGGGCTCGGGGCTGTACGCGGTGATCAGCGACCGCAAGGGTACGCGCTGGGCATCGCGCTCGGCGCGCGGCCGCGAGTTGCCCGCCGCCGGCGAGCTGCAACCCGGACAAACCGATTTCCGCGGTCCGCTGTATGGCTCATCGGTCGGGCACGTGTTCGTGCTCAGCGAGGGCATCGCCTGGGACGTGCCCGACGGCACGCCGCGCCACCTCACGCTGCATATCGCCGAATCCGATCAGGCCTTCGAACGCCAGATCGGCGCCTACCGACGCACCCTGTCGCTGTGGTTGCTGGGCCTCGGCGTGGCGCTGCTGGCCATGCAGCAGATGCTGCTGCGCTGGAGCCTGTCGCCACTGCGCCGCGTGCGCGCGGAACTGCTGCGCGTACAGCGCGGCGTGGCCAGTACGCTCTCCGACGATTATCCGCCGGAGATCTCCGGCCTGACGCGCGGATTCAACACCATCATCCGCGCCGAGCGCGAGAACCTGGAGCGACAGCGCAACACGCTGTCCGACCTGGCGCACAGCCTGAAGACGCCGCTGGCGGTGATCCGCGCGCGCTTCGAGTCCGGCGCCGACGCGCCGCCGCAGGTCTGCCACGACGTGCTGGAACAGGTGCGGCGCATGGACGGCATCGTGGCGTACCAGTTGTCGCGTTCGGCGGCCAAGGGACGCCAGACGTTCGCCGCGCCGGTGCGCGTGGCGCCGCACGCCGAATCGCTGGTGCTGGGACTGGAGAAGGTGTACGCCGCGCGCCAGGTGTTGTGCGAGTTCGACATCGATCCGGATGCGCATTTCTACGGCAGCGAGGGCGACCTGCTGGAGATCCTGGGCAACCTGGTCGAAAACGCCTTCAAGTGGGCCCGCTCGCGCGTGTTGCTGAGCGTGCATCGCATACACGAAGCCGCCGCGCTGCGCGAAGGCTTGGAGATCCTCGTCGAGGACGATGGCCCGGGCATTCCGCCAGAGCGCGTCGAACACCTGCTGCAGCGCGGCGCACGTGGCGACGAACGCGTGCAGGGCCACGGCATCGGCCTCGCCATCGTGGTCGATCTGGTGCACGCCTATCGCGCCGAACTGGCCGTGAGCCGTTCCGGCGCGCTGGGCGGCGCGCACTTCCGCCTGCGCTTTCCGCCGATCCGCTGAGGATCAACTCGCCGGCCGCTTTGGTGCCGGGCCGTACAGTGCGCCGAGCAGCCGCGCCACGGCCGGCGCGGCGCGCGCCAGCAGCGCCGGCTGCGAGAAGTGCAGTTCGCTGACCACGGCGAAGAATTCCTCGGGGCTTTCGGCGGCGTAGGCATCGATGGCGGTGTTGCGGCCGCGGTCCACCTGCTTTTTCAACGTATCGAACGCTTGCTGGAAGGTGTCGATCCACTCCCGCCGCGACAGTCCGGGCGGCAGCACGGGCATGCCGTCCATGGCGCCGTCGAGCTGGTCCAGCTTGTGTGCGATCTCGTGCACGACAACGTTGAAGCCGTCGTACGGATGCGCCAGGTCGTGGGCCACGTCGGCCCAGGACAGCACCACCGGGCCGCGCTCCCATGCCTCGCCGATCAGCTCTTCGTCTTCTTCGCTGACCACGCCGGTATCGGCGTCCTCGTGCTGGCGGCGCACGCGGAACTCGCCCGGGTACACGATCACCTCGCGCCAGCCGCGCAGCGCGGCGAAGCCCGACTCCAGCACCGGCAAACAGGCCTGCTGGGCGATCAGCAGGCAGCGCAGGTCGTCCAGTTCGGCGCCGGCCACGGCGCTGAAGCGCTTGCGCGCCAGAAACAGCGCGCACAGCTCGCGCAGACGCCGTTGCCGCGGTTCATCCAGCGCGGCGATCAAAGGCGCCTGCAGCAGCGCTTGTCGCCAGAGGGGATCGGGAATGGCTCGCGGCGTGCCGATGCGCGCGCGCAGCGCGGACAGCCAGGCGACCGGCATGGACGCCTACTGGATCGAGCCCGGCAGCAACGATTGCCAGCTCAGCACCGGACGCGCGCGCAGCGGTTGCGCAGCCGGGCGCAGCGCGCCGCCGGCTGCGGGCGAAGGATCGGCGCTGCCGGAGTCGCCACCCGCCGTGCGCGCGGGGCGTTTTGCAGCGGGCGCATGTCGCGGATGGGCCGCCACCAGCACCCGGACCGGAGCGGGTTGTGTCTGCGCCGCCGCGCGCGCGGCGCTGCCGCCGGCGACACGGATTGCGGCGGCAGGCTGGAGGGTCGGGTCGAAGGCATCGGCGCGGGTCGCCGGGCTCGCGGGCTCGGCGCCCGGCACGGGCATGCTGTCGGCGACGCGCGCATGCGCGCACGAGGCATATCCGCCCAGTCCCAGGGCGGCGAGCAGCAGCAAAGCCTTCATGGTGACACTCCTGCGCGCGTTGACTGGGATCGTCGCAAAAAACAGCGGGCCGTGCCAGTGAACGGTGCGATGGTCGGGCGGAGCCCCCGCGGCGGCGGCACGAGGCAGCGGAGTTCGCGCGCCGGATGCGCAAGGGCTCAGGCGTGCACCCCGGCGGTGAACGCCCACAGCACGATCACGCACATGATTACCACGTAGATGCGCAGGCCCCAGAACACGCTTTGCTGCCAGGGCTTGAGCTGTTGGCGATGCACCGGACGCAGCGGCGTATCCCAACCCTCGTCGGCGAGCAGAGCCTTGAGTTCGTCGCTGCTGTATTGATCGAGATCTTTCATGGTTCAGCCTCCGAACAAGTGGGGAAATACGGTGACCAGGCCGTACAGCACGTTGCACAGGATCAGCGCCGCCATGATCGCGACGGCCGCTGCGTTGCGGCGCGGACTGTTGACGTAGTCGCCCATCAGCTCGCGGTCATTGAGCAGCATCAGCAAAAACAGCATGGCCGCCGGCATGAACACGGTGGCGATCACCTGCACACTGAGGTTGAGAAAACCCAGCGGCAGGTTGGGAAACAACACCACGCCGGCGGCCAGTACCGTGCCCATCACCGCCGGGGCATAGAAGCGCCAGGCCTGCGCAGGTCTGGCGTTGAGCGAGCGCGGCAGGTCGAAGGCCTCGCCGATGGCCCACGCGGTGCTGGCGGTGATCACCACCGAGGCGATCAGACCGGCCTCGACCAGGCCCAGCGCGAACAGTTTCATCGCCGTGTCGCCGAGGTAGGTGCGCAGCGCGTTCAGCACCGCGTCGGCGGTCATGTCCCTGGCGTCCGGCAGGTGCGAGAGCACCACCGCGCCGAGGATGATGATGGCGATGGCCACCAGCACCATGCCGGCAACTCCCAGCATCAGATCGCGCCGGCTGGCCGGGATGTCCTTGGGCAGCAGGCCCTTGTCGACCACGCAGGACTGCTGGAAGAACAATTGCCAGGGCGCGATGCTGGTGCCGATGTTGGCCGACAGCAGCACCAGGAAAGTCGCCGACAGCACGCCGCCCGGCAGCACCCAGCCGCCACCGGCGAAGGCATGCGCCACCTCGCTCCAGTCCGGCTTGGCCATCCACACCAGCGGCACGAACACCAGGTTCAGCGCGGCGATCACCAGCGCCACGCGCTCCCACGCCCAGTAGCGCAGGAACACCAGCGTGCCGACCACGAAGGCCAGCGTCAGCGGCACGCTGACCGCGTAAGGAATGCCGAAGGCCAGCCCGCCGATGCGGATGCCGATGAACTCGGTGACCAGCGTCAGCACGTTCGCCAGCACCAGATCGACCAGCGAGAAGATGCCCCAGAACGGCCCGTAGCGCTTCCAGATCAGTTCGGCGTGGCCGCGCCGTGTGACGGCACCGAGGCGTATGGTCATCTCCTGCACGATGTAGGCAATGAAGCCCAGTCCCAGCATCATCGGCAGGAAGATGCCGAGGCCGTATGCCGCGCCGGTCTGCGCGTAAGTCAGCACGCCGCCGGCGTCGTTGTCGCCCAGCATCACCAGCAGGCCGGGACCGACCAGCGCCAGCACCAGCAGCAGACGGTTGCCGGCGGTGCGCGGCCGCGCGCGCAGTTCGGCGATATGCAGGCGATCGCGCAGACGCTGGTTGAAACCGGCGCGCGTGCCTTGATCGAGGCCGGGATCGTGCAGGATGTTGGGTGGCGTGTTCATGGACGAATTCCGGTGTGCGCGCATGGGTCTGGAAATACCTTTACGGCGTGTCAGTTCGCGCGCACCGGGCGCCTGCGGACGCAACGTGCCCGGCGCGCGCCCAGCGCATTTCGATGCACGTGCACGTGCGCGCCGACATCGCCATGGGCGAAGTCGGATGCAGTGAATGCAGGGGTTCATGCAGCGGCGCGCGCGCAACGCTGCCAGCCAACACGGAAAGATCGAACAGCGGCATGGCTCACCTCCAGTCGGCGGACCGGAGGCGAGCGGGACGTTACGAGTGCCCGCCCGCGCTCGCGGCACGGTCTGTCGTCAGGGCAGCGAGACGTGCATGGCGCACGGTCGCTGCGGGGGTACTCGGATAGCTGTCCATGGGACTCGGCATCGGCCTTGAAGACGCTTCGGGGCGACCCGCGAAACGCGCGCACTTTAGTTTGTGCGCGGCGACAGGGTCAACCGTTTGCAGCATACGGCCGGCGTGCGATCGCGTTGCGCCGCACCCGACATCACGCGCCTCTGAACACTGCCTTGCGCCGCTCGATGAACGCGCGCGTGCCCTCGCGCATGTCGGCGCTGGCAAAACACAGAGCGAAGGCCTGCTGTTCGAGCAGCAGCGCCTGATCCAGCGCGCATTCGCCGCCCTCGATCACGCTGGCCAGGATGTGGCGCAGCGCGATCGGCGCCGACCGGGCCAGCTGCTGCGCGACGCGTTCGACCTCGGCATCGAGCTGCTCGGGTTCGACCACACGTGTCAGCAGGCCCAGCGCCTGCGCGCGTGCGGCATCGATGGGCGCACCCAGCAGGCACAACTCCAGCGCCGCGCCGCGCCCGCACAGGCGCGACAGCCGCTGCGTGCCCCCGAAACCCGGGACCAGCCCGAGATTGATCTCCGGCTGGCCCAGGCGCGTGTGCATGCTGGCGATGCGCAGATGGCAGGCCATGGCCAGCTCCAGACCGCCGCCCAGCGCATAGCCCTGGATGCGCGCGATCACCGGCTTGCCCAGCGTTTCGATGGCGCGCATCAGTGCCTGACCCTGCCGCGCGAAGTCCTGCGCCTGCGCGGGATCGAGGTCGGCCATTTCGGCAATGTCGGCGCCGGCCACGAAGGCCTTCTCGCCGGCGCCGGCCAGCACCAGCACGCGTACGCTGTCGTCGTGGCGCGCCTGCTGCACGGCGCTGGCGAGTTCCGTCAGCACCTGCCGGTTCAGCGCGTTGAGCTTGTCCGCGCGGTCGATGGTCAGGCGCCGCACGCCAGCATGGTCCTGACTGATCAGGGTGGTGTAGGACATCGCGATACTCCATGGATCAATTTGCAAAACCGGGCATCTTGCCGCCCGATTCAAAGCGACTACATGCCAGCAAACAGGCGCGGCAAAGCCGCACCACCTTCGTCGCGACCGGCACTTGCGTGCTCGTCGCGGCGGCACATCGGAGCGGTTTTGCGAACCGCCCCATTTTGGTATGCGCAGTCGCGGTCCGCGCGGCGACTTGACCCGATGGCCGCGTGGTCCGAATGTTAAGGCGTCGGGAACCTTTGAGGCCCGGCACGACTCTACGCTCGGCACGGTTTCGAGCCGAGCACGATCCCATCCGAGAGAGAACCGCATGCGCATGCTTGCCCAGTCCACCGTGCTGCTTCTGGCCGCTAGTCTGCCCCTCAGCGCGTTTGCCCAATCGGCATCGGCGCCGGCCGCCACCAGCTCGGCACCCGCGCGGGTCGCGCCGATTCCCGTCAACCGCGAGCAGCTCTCTTACGCCATCGGCTTCGAGGTCGGCAGCAATCTGGCCAACAACAAGGTGGATGTGGACAGCAAGCGCCTGATCCAGGGTTTCGACGATGCCTACGCCAAGGAAACCCCGGCGGTTCCCATTGCCGACATGCGCCAGCAGTTGGCCGGTCTGCAACAGCACCTGCGCGCGCAGGCCATCGCCGCCTATCGCAAAGTGGCGGCTGCCAATCTGCAAGCCAGCGAAACTTTCCTGGCACAGAACAAAGTCAAGCCCGGCGTGATCACGCTGCCCGACGGCATCCAATACCGCGTGCTGGAAAAAGGCACCGGCACGCAGCATCCCACCGCGACCTCCACGGTCACGCTGAACTACCGCGCCGCGCTGCCCAACGGCCAGGAGTTCGCCAGTTCCTACGCCAACGGCAAACCGATCACGTTCGTGGTCGACAAGATGATCCTGGGCTGGCAGAAGGTTCTGCCGCTGATGGTGCCGGGCGACCGCTGGCAGGTGTTCGTACCGCCGCAGTTCGCGTTTGGCGCCGCCGGCCAGCCGCCGCGCGTCGGCCCCAACATGGCGGTGGTCTTCGAAATGAAGCTGATCAAGATCGGCGGCAACGGCAACGGCAACGGCAACGGCAAGTGAGCCGCCGGCGTGGCCGTCCATCAGGCTGCCGCATGCGTGCTGCGCCGCGGCTTGCATCGGGCGCCGCGGCCCGTGCCTTGCGAAACCGTAAGTGCTGCTGTGCAAAATTCTTGTTGACAGCCGCGACAGACTGGCGCTAGGTTCGGTCCATGATCCAGTCCGCGCCCACCGTTACCGCCGCCCGCCGCGCATCGCGCGCCGCGCGGCTGCACGTGGACGTGGTGCCGCCGGTCGTGGCCGCGGGTCTGCCCGCCGCCACGCCGCTCTACCTTCTCGCGCTCGTTCTTATTATTAGCCCCTCGGGAGCGGGATAGGTCGCGCGTCTAAAGGTCCAGCAGACGAACCACCAGAACCCCGCTCCCGCAACGGAGCGGGGTTTTTTGTTGCCTGGTCCGCCTGCTGCCCGAGCGCAAACGCCATCGGAGCAGCCATGAATCCACAGCTAGAACAACCACGACCCGCCAGTGCCGCACCCGCGCGCGTGCTGGTGTTCGACACCACATTGCGCGATGGCGAGCAGGCGCCCGGCTGCAGCATGACGCGCGCGCAGAAGCTGCGTATCGCGCAGGTGCTGCAGGATCTCGGCGTGGACATCATCGAGGCCGGCTTCCCGGCCGCTTCCGATGCCGATGCCGATGCCGTGCATGCGGTGGCACGCGCGGCGCGCGGCATGCGCGTCTGCGCGCTGGCGCGTTGTCAGGAGGGCGACATCGTCGCCGCCGCGCGCGCGTTGCAGCCCGCCGCCGCTGCGCGCATTCATCTGTTCCTGGCCACCAGCCCTATCCACCGCCAGCACAAGCTGCGCATGGACAAGGCGCAGGTGCTGAACACCGCCGTGCGCGCCGTGCGCCGCGCCGCCGAGTTGTGCGACGAAGTGGAATTTTCGGCCGAGGACGCGCTGCGCACCGAGCCGGAGTTCCTGATCGAGGTGTTCGGCGCGGTGATCGCCGCCGGCGCGCGCACCATCAACGTGCCGGACACCGTGGGCTATACCACGCCGGCCGAGATCGGCGCACTGTTCGAGCGCTTGCGCCGCGAGGTGCCCGGCATCGGGCATGCGGTGCTGAGTACGCACTGCCACGACGATCTGGGCATGGGCGTGGCCAACAGCCTGGCCGCGTTGGAAGCCGGCGCGCGCCAGGTCGAGTGCACCATCAACGGCATCGGCGAGCGCGCCGGCAACGCCGCGCTGGAGGAAGTGGTGATGGCGCTGCGCACGCGCGCCGACCGCTTCGGTCTGACCACCGGCATCGACAGCAAGCGGCTGTACGCGGCCTCGCGCGCGCTGAGCGCCACCATCGGTCTGGAAGTGGCACGCAACAAGGCGGTGGTGGGCGACAACGCCTTCGCGCACGAGGCCGGCATCCACCAGCACGGGGTACTGGCGCACCGCGAGACCTACGAAATCATGCGTGCCGAAGACGTGGGCTTTCCGCACACGCGACTGGTGCTGGGCCGGCACAGCGGCCGTCATGCTTTGCGCGAGCGCATCGCCGAGCTGCACCTGGATTGCGACGAGGCGCACTTCGAGCAGGCGTTCAGCGCATTCAAGACGCTGGCCGAGCGCAAGCGCGAGGTGCTCGACGCCGACGTCGAGGCGCTGGTGCTGGGCACGCCGGTGCACGCCAGCGGGCCGTGGACGCTGGCCGCGCTGCATGTAGGCACCTACGTCGGCGGCGCCTCCATTGCATCGCTGCACCTGCGCCATGCCGATGGCCGCGAGGCGCGCGAAACCGCCACCGGCAGCGGTCCGGTGCACGCCGTCACCGCCGCGCTGGTGCGTGCTTCGGGCCTGAGCCTGGAGATCCTCGAACTGCGCGTGCGCTCGATCGGTATCGGCGCCGGCGCGCAGGGCGAGGCAGTGGTGCGCGTGCAGCACGACGCGCAGGAACTGCAGGGCCGCGCCGCCAGCACCGACATCGTCGAGGCCGCCGCGCGCGCCATGCTCGAGGTCGTCAACCGCATCGCCCGCACCGAGTCCGCAACGCCTTCCTTCCACTCCTGCAATGGAACCCCGCACCATGACCATGAAGCCCGCCCCGTATCTGTGGCATGACGGCCGCATCAAGCCCTGGCACGAGGCCACCGTGCATGTCGGCGCGCACGCGCTGCACTACGGCTCCACGGTGTTCGAGGGCGAGCGCGTGTACGCCACGCCGGACGGCCCGCGCTACTTCCGTCTGCGCGAGCACACCGAGCGCCTGTTCCGCTCGGCGCGCATCCACGACCTCGCCATCCGCCACACGCCGCAGGAGATCGAACAGGCCTGCAGCGATGTGGTGCTGGCCAATGCGCTGAGCGGCGCCTACGTGCGGCCGCTGGTGTACCGCGCCGGCTTCACCTTCAGCCTGGCGCCCGATCCCGAGGTGCCGGTGGAGGTGGCGATCCTGGCATTGCCGTGGGGCAACCTGCACGGTGCCGGTGTGCACGAGGGTATCGACGTCTGTGTGTCGTCCTGGCACCGGCCGGCGCCCAACACGCTGCCTACCGGCGCCAAGGCCGGCGGCAATTACCTGTCCAGCCAGCTGATCGCCCAGGAGGCCAAGCGCGGCGGTTTCGGCGAGGGCATCGCGCTGGCGCCCAACGGCCTGCTCAGCGAGGGCGCCGGCGAGAACCTGTTCCTGGTGCAGCGCGGACGCCTGTACACGCCGCCGGTGGCGGCCGGTATCCTCGCCGGCATCACCCGCGACAGCGTGCTGACGCTGGCCGCCGATCTCGGCATTCCGGTCAGCGAGTGCGACCTGCCGCGCGAACTGCTGTACACCTGCGATGAGGTGTTCCTCACCGGTACCGCAGCGGAGATCACCCCGGTGCGCTCGGTGGACCGCAAGCCGGTGGGCAGCGGCAGGCCCGGCCCGGTGACGCGCGCACTGCAGGATGCCTTTTTCGGCCTGTTCGATGGCCGCAACGCCGATCGCCACGGCTGGCTGACGCCGCTGGTGGCCAGCGCAGCGCAGGCCGGCCAGCACCGGCTGGAGGTGGCGTGATGGCCGGGCGCACGCTGCTGGACAAGATCTGGGACGCGCACGCGGTGGCGCCGGAAACCGTCGCCACGCCGGCCGTGCTGTACGTCGACCTGCACCTGGTGCACGAGGTCACTTCGCCGCAGGCCTTCAGCGAGCTGCGCACGCGCGGCCTGCGCGCGCGCCGGCCGGAGCGCACGCTGGCCACCATGGACCACTCCACGCCGACGCTGCCGGCCGGCGCGGACGGGACGCCGCCTTTTGTCACGCCGGAAGCCGCGCAGCAGGTACGCACGCTACGCGAGAACTGCCGCGAATTCGGCATCGATCTGCTGGATTTGGACAGCGCGCAGCGCGGCATCGTGCACGTGATCGGCCCGGAACTGGGCGCCACCCAGCCGGGCATGACCATCGTCTGCGGCGACAGCCACACCAGCACGCACGGCGCTTTCGGCGCGCTGGCCTTCGGCATCGGCACCAGCGAGGTCGGCCATGTGCTGGCCACGCAGTGCCTGCTGCAGCGCAAGCCCAAGGCTATGGCCGTCGAGGTGCACGGCCGCCTGCAGCCGGGTGTGGACGCCAAGGATCTGGTGCTGCACATCATCGGCCGCATCGGCGTCGACGGCGGCACCGGCTGCGTCATCGAATACCGCGGCGAGGCGATCCGCGCGCTGTCGATGGAGCAGCGCATGACCGTGTGCAACATGTCCATCGAGGCCGGTGCGCGCGCCGGCATGATCGCACCGGACGACACCACCTTCGCCTGGCTGCGGGGCCGCGCGCGCGCCCCGCAGGGCGAAGCCTGGACGCGCGCGCTGGCACACTGGAAAACCCTGCACAGCGATCGCGACGCCCGCTTCGACCGCGTGGTCGAGATCGATGCCGCCGCCGTGCGTCCCACGCTGAGCTACGGCACGCATCCCGGCATGGTGGTGGACATCGAAGCCAGCGTGCCGCAGGCCGGCAACGCGCTGCAGCAGCGCGCGCTCGACTACATGGGCCTGCGCGCCGGCGCGCGCCTGGCCGGCACGCCGGTGGACGTGGTGTTCGTGGGCAGTTGTACCAACGGGCGGCTGTCCGACCTGCGCGCCGCGGCCGCCGTGCTGCGCGGCCGGCGTCTGGCGCGCGGCGTGCGCATGCTGGTGGTGCCGGGCTCGGCGGCGGTCAAGCACGACGCCGAACAAGAGGGGCTCGACGCGGTGTTCCGCGCCGCCGGCGCCGAGTGGCGCGAACCGGGCTGCTCGATGTGCATCGCCATGAACGGGGACCTGGTGGCGCCGGGCCAGCTCGCGGTCAGCACCAGCAACCGCAATTTCGAGGGCCGCCAGGGGCCGGGCGCGCGCACCGTGCTGGCCAGCCCGGCCAGCGCCGCCGCCGCCGCCGTGGCCGGCCACATCGTCGACCCACGCGCGTACACCATCGAGGAGGCGGTGGCATGAAACCGATCCGGCACGTCCACTCGCGCAGCGTGGTGCTGGCGCACGACAACATCGACACCGACCGCATCATC
Source organism: Pseudomonadota bacterium (assembly GCA_021794575.1). Lineage (GTDB taxonomy): Bacteria > Pseudomonadota > Gammaproteobacteria > Xanthomonadales > Rhodanobacteraceae > Metallibacterium. The sequence goes on from JAJYQO010000097.1 coordinate 31,980, forward strand.
CCGGCGCGCTTCCTCACCACCACCACGCGCGAAGGCCTGGGCCGGCATGCGTTCCAGGACTGGCGCTACCGCAGCGATGGTTCGCCCGACCCGGACTTCGTGCTGAACCGTGCCGAGGCCGCCGGCTGCTCGATCCTGGTGGCCGGGCGCAATTTCGGCTGCGGCTCTTCGCGCGAACACGCGCCATGGGCGCTGCTGGATGCCGGCATCCACGCCGTCATCAGCAGCGAGATCGCGGACATCTTCCGCAGCAACGCGCTGAAGAACGGCCTACTGGCGATCACCGTGGCCGATGCCGAGCACCGCTTCCTGCTGCGCCATCCGGGCCTCGAGCTGCGCATCGATGTCGTCGCCGGCGAAATCGCGTTGCCCGACGGCGGCCGCTTCGGCTTCGCGCTGGATGCGTTCGCGCGCCACTGCCTGACCGAGGGCATCGACCAGCTCGGCTTTCTGCTGCGCCAGCATGCCGCCATCCAACGCCACGAGGAACAATACGCATGAGCGCCGCGCAGATGTCCACCCACATTGCCTTGCTGCCTGGTGACGGCATCGGCCCCGAGGTCACCGCCGCCGCCGTGCAGTGCCTCGAGGCCGTCGCCGAGATCCACGGTTACAGCTTCAGTTTCAGCGAGCATCCGATCGGCGGCTGCGCCATCGACGCCTACGGCACCGCGTTGCCGGAGACCACGCGCGCGGCCTGCCTGACCAGCGATGCCGTGCTGCTGGGCGCGGTGGGCGGGCCGAAGTGGTCCGACCCGCGCGCGGCGGTGCGTCCCGAACAGGGCCTGCTGGCGCTGCGTGCGGCGATGGGCGTGTACGCCAATCTGCGTCCGCTGCAGGTGCATCCGCGCGCGGCGCAGTTTTCGCCGCTGCGTCCGGAGAAGCTGCGCCAGGTGGATTTCCTGTTCGTGCGCGAGCTGACCGGTGGCATCTACTTCGGCACCAAGACGCGCGAGTCCGACGCCGCCAGCGACCTGTGCCGCTACAGCGAGGCCGAGATCGAACGCGTGCTGCGCCGTGCCTTCACGCTGGCGCGCGAGCGCCGCCGCAAGCTGACCTCGGTGGACAAGGCCAACGTGCTGGAGACCTCGCGCCTGTGGCGCGCCACCGCGCAGCGCTTGGCCGCGGAGTATCCGGACGTGGCGCTCGAGCACCAGTTGGTGGACTCGATGGCCATGCTGCTGCTGACCCGCCCGCACAGCTTCGACGTGATCGTCAGCGAGAACCTGTTCGGCGACATCCTCACCGACGAGGCCGCCGCCATCGCCGGCTCGCTGGGCCTGCTGCCGTCGGCTTCGCTGGGTGATGGCCCGTGCGGTCTGTACGAGCCCATCCACGGTTCGGCGCCGGACATCGCCGGGCAGGGCATCGCCAACCCGGCTGGCGCCATCGCCAGCGCGGCGCTGCTGCTGCGTTATTCGCTGGGTCTTCCGGCCGCGGCCGGCGCGCTGGAAAGCGCGCTGTGGCTGGCGCTGGACGAAGGTGTGTTGACACCCGACCTGGGCGGCCACCACTCGACGACGGCGCTCACCGAAGCGGTGATCGGCCACTTGTGGTCGCAGTCGGCGGTAGATGCCGCGGTGGCGCGCGCATGAGCAGTTCGCATCGCAAACCGCTGCGCAGCGACGCCATCAAGAGCGGCCCCGACCGCGCTCCGGCGCGCGCCATGCTGCGCGCCACCGGCCTCGATGACGCCGCGCTGCGCAAGCCGCTGGTGGCGGTGGTGCACACCTGGTCGGATGTCTCGCCCTGCAACCTCAACCTGCGCGATCTGGCCGCCGCCGCCGCCGCGGGCGTCCGCGCCGCCGGCGGCACGCCGGTGGAGTTCAACACCATCGCGGTGACCGACGGCATCGCCATGGGCACCGCCGGCATGCGCGCCTCGCTGGTCTCGCGTGAGGTGATCGCCGACTCGATCGAACTGGCCGTCGAGGGCCACTGCCTGGACGCCGTGCTGGTTCTGTGCGGCTGCGACAAGACCATTCCGGCCGCGGCGATGGCGCTGGCGCGCATGGACATCCCGGGCCTCGCGCTGTACGGCGGCAGCATCGCCCACGGCGTGCTGGGCGCGCGCCACCTCACCGTGCAGGACGTGTTCGAGGCGGTGGGCGCGCACGGCGCCGGCACGCTGGATGACGCCGGCCTGCGGGCGGTGGAAACCCACGCCTGCCCGGGCGCCGGCGCCTGCGGCGGCCAGTTCACCGCCAACACCATGGCCATGGTGCTGACCGCGCTGGGGCTGTCGTTGCCCGGCGCCAACGACGTGCCGGCCACCGATTCGGCCAAGCGCGCGATTGCGCAGCGCTGCGGCGAGCAGTTGATGCAACTGCTGGCGCACGGTCCGCTGCCGCGCGAGGTGCTGACCCCGGCCGCGTTCCGCAACGCTGCGCGCATGGTCGCGGCCACGGCGGGCTCCACCAACGCCGTGCTGCACCTGCTGGCGATCGCGCACGAGGCCGGCGTGGCGTTCACGCTGGAGGACTTCGAAACCGCCTCGCGCAGCACGCCGGTGATCGCCGATCTCAAGCCCGCCGGTCGCTACACCGCCGTCGAGTTGAGCGCCGCCGGCGGCACCATGACCGTGGCGCGCATGCTGCACCAGGCCGGCATGCTGGAGGACACACCCACGGTCAGCGGCCGTGGGCTGTTCGCTGAGATCGCCGCGGCGCCGCCGCCGCCGGAGGGGCAGGACGTGGTGCGGCCGGTCAGCGCGCCGCTGAAACCGCGCGGCGGCTTCACCATCCTGTACGGCAATCTGGCGCCCGAGGGCTGCATCCTCAAGCTGGCCGGCGCCGGCCGCACGCAGTTCGAGGGTCCGGCGCGCGTGTTCGAGAACGAGTCCGAGGCTTTCGCCGCCGTGCAGGCGGGTGCCATCCGCGCCGGCGACGTGGTGGTGATCCGCAACGAAGGTCCGGCCGGCGGCCCCGGCATGCGCGAGATGCTGGCGGTGACCGCCGCGCTGGTCGGCCGCGGCCTGGGCGGTTCGGTGGCGCTGATCACCGACGGCCGCTTCAGCGGCGCCACGCACGGCGTGATGGTCGGCCACATCGCACCCGAGGCCGCGCGCGGCGGTCCGATCGCGCTGCTGCGCGACGGCGATGCTCTGCGCATCGACGGCGAAACGCGCCGCATCGATGCCTTGATCGATCTCGAAACGCGCCGCGGCGGCTGGACGCCGCGCCCGCCCACGGTCACACGCGGCGCGCTGGCCAAGTACGCGCGCATGGTCGGCTCGGCCGCGCGCGGCGCCATCACCGAAACCGAATGAACACCCCTTTCCCGAGGAGATACCCACGATGAACCCTACCCAGGAAGCTTCGCTGCAAGCGCTCAAGGGCCGCCGCATCGGCGTGCTCGGCTACGGCAGCCAGGGTCGCGCGCATGCGCTGAATCTGCGCGATTCCGGTCTCGATGTACGCATCGGGCTGCGCCCGGGCGGCGCCACCACGGCGCAGGCGCGCGCCGACGGCTTCAGCGTGGCCGCGCCGGCCGAAGTGGTCAGCGGCAGCGACCTGGTCGCCGTGCTTACCCCGGACATGGTGCAGCCGCAGCTCTATCGCGAGGCGATCGCGCCGCACCTGCACCGCGGCGGCGCGCTGTTGTTCGCGCACGGCCTCAACGTGCACTTCGGCATGATCGAGCCGCGCGCCGACATCGACGTGGTGCTGGTGGCGCCCAAGGGCCCCGGCGCGCTGGTGCGGCGCGAATACGAGCGCGGCGCCGGCGTACCCTGCCTGTTCGCGGTGCATCAGGACGCCAGCGGCCATGCGCGCGAGTGCGTGCTGGCCTACGCCGCCGGCATCGGCGGCGCGCGCACGCAGCTGATCGAGACCAGCTTCCGCGAGGAGACCGAAACCGACCTGTTCGGCGAGCAGGCGGTGCTGTGCGGCGGCGCCACCGAACTGGTGCTGCAGGGCTTCGAGACCCTGGTCGAGGCCGGCTACCAGCCCGAGGTGGCCTATTACGAGTGCATGCACGAGCTGAAGCTGATCGTCGATCTGCTGTACGAGGGCGGCCTCGCGCAGATGCACAAGTACGTGTCGGAGACTGCCCAGTACGGCGACCTGACCCGCGGCCCGCGCGTGATCAACGCGGAAACGCGGCAGCGCATGCGCGAGGTGCTGGCCGAGATCCGCGACGGCCGCTTCGCGCGCGAATGGGTGGCCGAGTATGCCGCCGGCAATCCCAACTACAAGGCGCTGAAGCAGCGCGACCTGGAGCATCCCATCGAACAGGTGGGCGCCGCGTTGCGCGCGCAGATGGGCTGGCTGCGCGTCGGCAAGGACGCGGCGCCGCGACCCAGGCCGGCGCACAAGCGCGCCGCGGGGGCCTGAGATGGCCGACACCGGCACCGTGGAGACGCTGCTGCGCAGCGGCGCGCAGTGGCTGGTGGCGGCGCTGGAAGCCGAGGGGGTGGACACGATCTTCGGCTATCCGGGCGGCGCCATCATGCCGGTGTACGACGCGCTGGTGGACAGCAAATTGCGCCACATTCTGGTGCGCCACGAGCAGGGCGCGGCGCTGGCCGCCGACGGCTACGCGCGCGCCGGCGGCCGCATCGGCGTGTGCCTGGCCACCTCCGGACCGGGCGCCACCAACCTGCTCACCGGCATCGCCAACGCGTATCTCGATTCGGTGCCGATACTGGCCATCACCGGCCAGGTTGCCAGCGGGCTGATGGGCACCGATGCGTTCCAGGAGGTCGACATCTTCGGCATGAGCCTGCCGGTGGTGAAGCACAGCTTCATCGTGCGCCGCGCCGAGGATGTGGCCGCCACCGTGCACGCGGCCTGCGCCATCGCGCGCAGCGGGCGGCCGGGACCGGTGCTGATCGATCTGCCCAAGGACGTGGCGCTGGCGCGCGCTGCTGCCGCGCCGGCGTTGCCGCAGGCCGCGGCGGCGGAAACGCCGCCGGATGCCGCTGCGCTGGCCGCTGCCGCCGCGCTGCTGGCGCGCAGCGAGCGGCCGCTGCTGTACGTGGGCGGCGGCGTCGGCATCGCGCGCGCCGACACGGCGCTGCGCGCGTTCGTGGCTGCCACCGGCATGCCGGTGGTATCCACGCTCAAGGGTCTGGGCGCCATCGATCCCGGCGCGCCGGAGTTCTTGGGCATGCTCGGCATGCACGGCAGTCCGGCGGCCAACCACGCGGTGCAATCCTGCGACCTGCTGCTGGTGGCCGGCGCGCGTTTCGACGACCGCGCCACCGGCAAGCTGGACACCTTCGCGCCCGGCGCGCGCGTCATCCATATCGACGCCGATACCGCCGAGATCGGCAAGCTGCGCGGGGTCGATGTCGCGCTGGGCGGCTCGCTAGCGCATGCGCTGCGTGCGCTGACGCAGTCCGCGCCGCGCGCGAGCGTGGACTGGCGCAAGCACTGCGCGGCGCTGCGCGACCTGTACGCCAACCGCTACGACGCACCCGGCGACGACATCTACGCCCCGGCGCTGCTGCACGAACTCTCGCGCGCCGCCGGCCCCGAGGCCATCGTCACCTGCGACGTCGGCCAGCACCA